>CACYCU010000152.1 GCA_902772945.1 uncultured bacterium
AGCCCTGGTGGCGGAATCGGTAGACGCGTCGGACTTAAAATCCGGTTGGAGTTAAATCCAGTGCCAGTTCAAGTCTGGCCCAGGGCAAATATAAGCTCACATATGTGAGCTTTTTTATTTATATTAACTTTTGTAACAATTATCAAATTATTATCAATTTTTTAAATTTTAAATACTTTATATATACATAGTATATAAAAGAGCTTTATTATGAGTGTAAACAATCCAAAAACTTCATTTTTTAGCAAAGTTGGTTCCTGGTTTAACCGAAATGGGAACACCTTAGGCAAGGCTATGTCCATAACAGGTTCTACAGCTATGGGTATTGGAGTAACCGGTGCGTTTATACATGAAATGAATCACCCATCAGGCAGTATATTTGGCGGAGGATGTTTTGGCGGTTGTAATCAATGGGGCGGCGGCATGTTTGGAATCCCCGGTTATATGGCAATGGATCCAATGGGAATGTCCGGTTGGATGGGCGGAATGAGTGGATTTGATTCATTTAACATGGGATTTGGCTGTCCGAGTACAATGGGACAACAAATGGCTTGGCAGGCAGGATTTCAACAGCGCATGATGGATATGAGTATGTCAGGAATGCAAAATATGTACTCCAATATGTATGGAAATCCGTACCAATTTAACAACCCATATCAATTCAACAACCAATACCAATTTAATAATCCATATCAAACACAAATCCAACAAAGACAACAGACACAACAAACAGACACTACAACAGCAGATGATTCTTGGAAAGATGCTCAAGGCATAAAAAAACAAGACTATCAAAAAACAAAACTTGAAGAAAATGCTGGTGATTCTGAAGCCGGAGGCAGATTTGACGAAAGAATGGACAAATTATCTAATGGAAACACTCCCCTCGAGATAAAAAGTGATGATAATGAAAATTTAAAAGAAGCATTCATTAAAAGGGCTAAAGATACCGTTGCTTTCATAGATGACGATAAGGATGGTGTTGTTGATTTGCAAGAATATAAAGATGTTGAATCAAAGAAAAACGGATATGACGCAATTGTTGCCGAAAGAGGTTTTGAAAAAATGGACTTAAACCAAGATGGAGTTCTTGATTATACCGAATTCGGTGCTACATATACAGCCTTTGCTACAGAAAATGGTGAGGTTTCAGATCAAATAACAGCTGAAAATTATAAAAAACATTCACTGCAAATGGGAGATGAAAGCAACAGCAATATTGTTAAAAAATTCTATAATGCAAGAAATTGGCTAATGGGATCTGATCAATAATTCATCAAAATTTTTCCAATCAAATGACTTAGAATTTACAGCTTGCAAAATATTTTGCGAGCTTAAATTTTGCATATCTTGATAAATTTGTTCAAAATTTTCCGAGGCTGTCATGGAAATAATCGGTAAATTATAATCTTTTGCAAGCTTTTCTACCTTTATATCGTAATTTATTGCACAACATTTTACCCCAAATTTTAAAGCTACAAGCAACGCGTGAAAGCGCATACCAATCAAATATTCAAGTTTTGATAAATTCTCAACTATATTATCTGAAATAATTTCTGTTTTGATATCCGGATTAATTGAATGAAGAATATTTTCAAACCTTATTGATAAATCATAATCTTGAGATTTTTGTAACGAAAAAATTTCTATTCTGTAACCAGAAAATTTTGAATTTATAAGCATTGCTAATTTTTGCAGCAAATTTAAATTCATCGTTTTAAAATTTCTCAACTGAATTCCGACAGTATGAGTTTTTTCAGCCATATTACCTTCCAAAGAATAAACCGGATCACAAACAAGATCAGAATTTAATCCCCAAGATTCAAGCAAATTTAAGCTGTTTTGGTCTCTTACTGATATATAATGGCAACATCTTAAGATATATTTTGCAAATATCTGAGCCAATTTACCTTTTATTGGTCCTATACCTTGAGCAAAAATAATAACTTTTTTATTTAGCAACACCCCAAGAGCTATTATAAACAAATAATATGCAAGACTTTTTGAGCTTGTGACATTTTGCAATAGACTTCCGCCACCCGATATCAAAACATCAGAGTTTTTTATTACCGCAAATATATTTTTTAAATCAAATCTTTTAACAGAATTTACACCATAATTATTTTTAGTAAAATCAGGATTTTCCGAAATTACAGTTATGTCAGAGGTGATCTTCTTTAAATGCTTAAGCAAAATTGATAAAATCGTTTCGTCACCAAAATTCCCAAAACCATAATATCCGGACACAACAACCTTAGTCATTTTGGCTCCTAAATTTTGTATATACATCATCTTTATACGGAATTGATTTTATCGCACCAATACCTTTCGCCTGCATGCCGGCAACAATTGATGCAAATTTAACGGCTTCCTGATGGGTAAACCCATTTGAATATGCATGTAGAAAACCACCGTTAAAAGCATCACCGGAACAGGTTGTATCTGTATATTCATCAGTATAGAATTCGGTAAAGAAAACATTACCCTTATATCCTGTATAATATCCTTTTTTATCAGAAGATTTTAAAATTACAGTTTGAACTCCCATATCCCAAAGCTTTTTAATAATATTTTCAGGAGACTCTATATCTAAAATATTAATTGCATCGTGCTTAGTACTCATAAATAAAATATTTACGTTTTCAATAACTCGAAAGAAATTCTCTTTTGAAACATCGGCAGAAACGATAGACGGATGAAAATTAGGATCATATGCTGTTGTTACGCCATTTTCTTTTGCTATTTTGAATGCATATTCAACAGCCTCATTAGCAGAAGATGAAAGTGATTGAGTTATACCCGATGCATAAAATATCTTTGAATTAGAAATATAATGAGCATCTATATCATCCACTGATAATTTTGCAGAAGCAACTTTTTTTCTGTAACAAACTACTTCTTTTTCATCAACAGAAGGACGCGCAATTATATACATCCCATTTGGATCATCAGACAATTTTACCTGAGATATATCAAGTCCCTCATTTTGCCAGCTGTCCAATAGGTAATCTTTAAAAGGATCATTCCCTACTCTGGATATAAAGCCGACTTTAGAGCCCATTCTTTGAGCGGCTACGGCTGCAGCTAAAGAATCTCCGCCATAATATTTATACAGACATCCGGCATTTACCATTTTAGCATTTGTTGATAATTCTACAAGACTCTCTCCTATTGTAACTATATCAAGTTTTTCTTCCATATTAGTTCCTTAAATCACTTACTACCTTTTTAGCCTTTGCTGTAATTTCAGATAATGACAAACCATCATAAAAGTCTCTGCCAACGCCAACTGCCTTTGCGCCTTTATCAATATAGGACTTTACTTCACTTAATTTAACATTTCCTAAAGGCATAATATTTAAAAATGGCATAGGCCTTAATAAATCTTCTAAATACATTAGTCCGCCCATAGCCGTTATAGGATATATTTTTATTAAAGGAGTTCTGGCCTTCCAAGCCTCATATGCTTCATTTGCTGTTGATGTACCTGCTATAAATGGAATCCCTTTGTCTTTAGACAATTTTACAAGATTCATAGAAAAAATTGGAGAAGACAAAACCTTGGCACCGGATAAAATTGCAGCTTCAGCCTGAGTTGCTGTTATAACACCGCCGGCACAAACATTTGCAAACTTACTAACTTCTTCGACAGCTTTGAATATTGTCGGATTTTCTATACTTATTTCCATTATTTTGATTCCGCCATCATATAGAGCCTTTGCGATATCTATGGCATGAGAGCAATCTTTACTTCTTATTATAGGAAAAATTTTCTCCTCTGAAATCTGTTTTATTAAATTTTCTGACATACACTATCCTTTTTTCAAAATTTATTATATCATAAAATAACGGGGATATTAAAATGAAAATATTTAAAGGAAAAGCTTTCTTTTTTAAATCAATATTATTGCATATATTTTTAGTATCAATTATAGCTTTAATTTCAATTACTTTCTGGGAAAACCCTGTATATGATTTTTTTGTGCATAGTGTTGTTAACAGAGGACAACACGGGTCAAATAATATACAACTGGTAATGATTGATAACAAATCTATCGATGTATACCGCTGGCCTTGGGCAAGATCACTTTATGCTGAAATTATTGATTATTTTCACCAGTATACAAAAGCAAAAGTTATCGTATTTGATGCTATTGTCACAAATTTAGATACATCAAACACGCCTTCTTCTGACAAAATATTTTTTGATACCGTAAAAAATGTTCCAAATTTTATAGGCGGATACATGTTCCAAACAGGAATATCGAATGACAGCAGTATTTCGGATGAAAAGTTTAACAACAAATTTAAATATAATATCACAGACAAATATCCAAAATCACAAAACAATATTGATATATACAAAAGCATTAGTGCATATCCTGAAGCATATTACAACGCAATAAAACACACTGGGAGTGTCAATTTCATAACTGACCGTGTTGACGGAGTTCTCAGAAAATCAAGTGATTTACTGTATTACAAAGGCAAATTATATCCATCTTTATCACTGGTTTCATACATGTTTTTATACAACAACATTGAGATAGAAGATAATTGCCTTGTAGATGAACACGGTCTAAAACTACCAATAAAAAGAACTTCGTACGATATTAATCATAATATTAAATTTTACAAACAACATAATGAATCTTTATACACTCATAACAAATATTCTGCTATTGATATTATAGATTCATACAGACAAATTAAAGCTGGCAAAAAACCTCTAATTGATCCGAAAAATTTTGACGGCAAAATTATAATTATAGGTGCAAATGCCATGAACGCAGAAGATGTACTACACACACCTATTTCTTTAAAGCAGCCCGGAGCGGATGTCCAAGCTACAGTTATTGATAACTTTTTAAACAACGATTATATATTACCGTTTACAACACTGCAAAATATCTCCGTAATTATCACACTTTGTATAATAACATTTATAATCATTAGCATATTACCATTTTTGCCATCACTTTTGGGGCTAATAGGAATTGCAATAATTTATATCGTAATATGTGCAATTTTATTCAATCATGATATTGCACCATATGTAATAACTCCTTTGGCCGCTCAATTAAGCACCATGATTTTCGGATATTCATACAGATTTATTTTGGAAGGAAGAAACAAAGAAAAAATTAAAAATGCTATGGGAAAATACCTTTCCCAAGATATAATGAAGAATGTTGTCCAAAATATAGATGATGTAAAACTTGGAGGGAAAAAAGCCACTGTAACTGTCTTATTCTCGGACATAAGAGGATTTACAAGTATGAGTGAAAATATGACAGCAGAAGAAGTTTCTGTCATTTTAAACGAATATTTTTCAGAAATGGAACCAATAATCTCCAAATATAATGGCGTAATTAATAAATTTATCGGTGACGCTGTTATGGCAATATTCGGAGAACCAATTCAAGATATAAACCATGCCCAAAACGCTGTAAAATGTGCATACGAAATGCTAAAAAAAGTTGAGCAGCTGAGAGAAAAATGGCTGCTTGAGGGGAAACCCAAAATTGAAATCGGTATAGGCATAAATACCGGCGAAGCTTTTGTAGGAAACATCGGTTCAGAAAAGCGTCTTGAATATACAGTTATCGGAGATACAGTTAATATCGCAAGCCGTATCGAAGGATACAACAAAGTCTACAAAACTAATTTATTAATAAGCAGCTCAACATACACTCATGTAAGTGATATTGTTGATGTTATAAAAATAGCAGACGTAACGATAAGAGGTAAGTCTAAAAAAATGGATATCTATGAAGTTTTACGTCTTAGCTAAATTTAAATAATAACCATGTTAATTGATAATATTGAACAACTTAAAAAAGCTATTGAAATAGAGATGCAATACAAATACATTGACATCCACGGTAAAACACAAGCTTTTTCGACATTTATTAAAAATGAAGCTAAAAAATATTATAAGATTTCCAAAAAAAATCCTAAATGGGCAGTCTTGATAGAGACTTTTGAACACTATCCTTATGCGGGAGTTAATGAGCGAAGAAGAAGCATAGACAGGCTTATAAAAGTTTTAAAATCTGAAGTTAAGCCAAAAAATGAACAACAGGCAAGCATTGTAAAACCGGCAAAAGATACTGATGTTATGTATATGAAAGGGGTAGGTCCTAAAATTGCATACAAGTTAAACAAATTAGGGATTTACACCGTTCAAGACCTTATAATGTACTTTCCCAAAAAACATATAGACTATTCAGCAAGAACGCTAATAAAAGACTTAAAAGAAGGTCAAACAACAACAGTTTTTGGTTACATTAAATCAGTCTCTGCTTTTAATTCAAAGAATAATTTAGCTGTCGTAAAAGTAAAAATTGCAGACGAGAGCGGACAATTTGAATTGGGATTTTTTCAAGCAAAAGCTAACAGATTTATGCTTGAAAGGATAAAAGCTCAATTTCCCGTAAATGCTGGGATTATGGTTTCAGGAAAGGTTAAGTTAAACAACTACGATAAAAAACTTACCATTGACAAACCAAGCTATTCAATAATGACAGGAGAATTTTTAGAGGATAAAAATTCAAACCTTAATCTTGCAAGAATCGTACCAATATATCAAGTTTGCGAAGATTTAAGTATAAAAGTTCTAAGACGAGCGATTTTTAATGCAATACAAACCTACAAAAACGAAATCGAAAATATTTTGCCGGATTTTATCAGAAAAAAATACGGAATATTGGATAAAAAAACGGCAGTAGAGCAAATTCATTTTCCTGAAACTATGGAACTTTTGGAACAAGCCAGATTTTCACTTATATTTGAAGAACTTTTTCTGATACAACTGAAACTCGTAAGAATAAGAGAAGAAAACAACAGCAAACACAATGCTTTATCTCTAAAGATTTCGGACAAAGGACTTGTAAAACAGTTTATCAACAATCTTCCATTTGAGCTTACAGGAGGACAAAAACGAGCTGTAAACGAAATATTAAACGACCTTAATTCAGACATTCCAATGGCCAGACTCTTGCAAGGAGATGTAGGAAGCGGTAAAACAGTTGTTGCGGCAATCATGCTTCTTGCGGGCGTAGAAAACGGCTATCAAGGCGCAATTATGGCACCTACAGAAATTCTTGCCCAACAGCATTATAACAATTTACAAAAATGGCTCACCCCAATGGGACTTAGTGTAGGTTTATTTTTAGGCAGTCAGGGCAAAAAAATTCGAGAAAAATTCAGAACAGACCTGAGAAACGGTCAAATGAATATCGCTGTCGGAACTCATGCACTTATACAAGATGACGTAGAATTTTATAATTTAGGTGCAATTGTAGTTGATGAACAACACAGATTTGGGGTAAAGCAGAGAAATGTATTAAAAAAGAAGTCGCAAAACCCTCAAATTCTTACAATGACAGCAACACCTATCCCAAGAACGTTGGCACTCACGGTCCATGGGGATTTGGATTTAACAATAATAGATGAACTTCCAAAAGGCAGAAAACCGATAAAAACGTCACTTGTCACATCTCACAGAGGAGTTTATGAACATCTGCAAAAAGAAATTGATTCCGGACGTCAAGCCTATATTGTTTACCCGCTAATTGATGAAAGCGAAACACTATCGGCAAAAGCTGCAACAATTGAAGCGGAAAGATTGCAAAAAGAAGTTTTTCCGCAATACAAAATCGGACTTTTGCACGGAAAACTAAAAAACGATGAAAAAGAAAAAGTTATGTCAGATTTTAAAGAAGGTAAATATGACATATTAGTCTCAACAACTGTTGTAGAAGTAGGTGTTGACGTTCCAAACGCAACAGTAATGCTTATTGAAAATGCCGAAAGATTTGGACTATCACAACTTCATCAATTGAGAGGCCGTGTAGGAAGAAGCAATTTGCAATCATACTGCATCCTATATACCGCAACAAAATCTCAAGAAACAAAAGAAAGACTTAATATAATGACACAAACTAATGACGGTTTTGTTATAGCAGAAAAAGATTTGCAGCTAAGAGGCCCGGGAGAATTTTTAGGCACAAGACAAAGCGGTCTGCCCGATTTGATAATTTCGGATATCGTAAGAGATGCAAAAATTCTGGAAATGGCAAGAAATGAAGCAATCGACTTTGTAAAAACAAAAAATATTGATGAATACCCGCAATTAAAAAACATTACGTCAACAAATATTTTAGGCGGTTTGGAAATATAAATTTAAACTTATCCCTTACCCTTCTCCTAAAATAGGAGAAGGGAATATTCATCCCCTTGATAAGGAGAGAGGTGGTTATTATTTATTGTAAACTTTTGTAACAAAAAACCTCTTTAATGAAATTATACAATTTATATATACTTTATATATACAAGAGAGCATAAAAACAGAGGAGAGCAAGCCATGGGTTTGTATAATATTACGGGCTGGTCAGCTGGCGGCAGGCGGCCTCTAACGTACAATTTAAAGGCGGGTCAATTCCGAGGTATGGGCGGAGTAAACGTTATGCCCGGACCACGCAATATCGTAAATATATACAATGATGGATATGGCAGTTACGGTAGTGACGATTGTGGTCCCAAAATGCCAAAATGGATGCAATGGATGATGGGCGGCGGGATGATCATGAACTTTTTAGGGCAAATATTGACGTCGATATTCCCCAACCACAGCTATCGAGGCGTTAGCAACCCTCCTTCTGACGGACGCGGTTCTACCGTGACTGATAGTCAAATGCAGAATTTGACAATATTAAGAGATACTTACTCAAGGGATTGTACTATATCAGATCCTTTGCCTGACGGAACCGTAATAATAACCGGTAAAAATACAGTTAATGGCAAATATCCGAGAGTCAGCTGCAAGCTGGATGATTTGCAGACAAAACTTGCAGAATTGTATGACGCCAATGGTACAGAAAACACTGAAGAAACCGGAGATAAACCGTCAAAGGATTTAATAAATTTAGCTAAAGGTTTAGGTATAGATACTAATGGCAAAACAGCTCAAGAGTTATCAGATGAAATAAAAAATAGGACTAACCCTTCGACTACAACAACACATACGCAACCAGCAACAACAGCTACAACTTCAACTGCAGGAACTGTGGCACAACCAACAGAAGGTACAACGGTACCTAGATTATTTAACGACACAACAATGGCAAATTTGAGGACAGAAAGTGATGTTTTAAATGCGTTTAAAAATGCAACAGGAGCTGAGGCTGTAAAATTAGGTGCCAACACAGGTGATATAACTATAATCGCAGCATATGATCAAGGCAACAGAACATATTATAATAGCTCCACAGATGACAGCCACTTTAAAATAACACAAGATCAAATAAATTCAATAATCAGTGCTAATGGCACCCCTGTAAACTTAGGCACATTTGCAGGCAAACCTGCTAAAGGTGAAAGTTTGGATGGTTACCTAAAAATAACTGTAGGAACACAAACATACATCGTTGGTAAAAAAGGCGATGATTACATGGGTTACCAATTTGAAAATGGTAACGTAATAGGATATAATGAAGCAAATTGGAAACGAACATAATAACTTGGCGGGATATCCCGCCTTTTTAAATTTATAAAAATCTTTCGCTCAGGACGGTCATTCAGAACTGTTTCAGAACCTTTTTAAAATTCGTTACATCTTGGCAAAAATAACGAATCCATGTATAATTGTTTAGTAAAGGAGTTAAACATGGAAGATTTAAAAGTCGTTATTGGTTCTGATCATGGTGGATTTCATTACAAAGAATCCATTATTGAATATTTAAAATCAAGAAATATTGAATATTTTGACGTTGGTACTCATACAAGAGAGTCTTGTGATTACCCTGAAATTGCAAAAGAAGTTGCCAAAAAAGTAACCTCAGGAGAATTCAGCAGAGGAATATTGGTCTGCGGAACAGGAATCGGAATGTCTATTGCAGCAAACAAGTACAGAGGCATCAGAGCTGCACTTTGCGGAGATACTTATTCTGCAAGAGTGTCAAGAGCGCATAACAACGCAAATGTTCTATGTCTTGGTGAACGAGTTATAGGAGAACATCTGGCGCTTGATATCGTTGACATATGGTTAAAAACAGGATTTGAAGGCGGTAGACATAAACGCAGAGTCGATATGATTGAGTAACTATAATCATTCTGAGGCGGCTTTTGAGATTCTTCGCTGCGCTCAGAATGACGTATTAGCCGAAGAATCTCATAATATTGATAAAATTATGACAGAAATCGATTCAAAAAAATTAGCCTGCGTTATTGCTAAAACTCTTGATGAAAAACTTGGCAAAAACATTACAATACTAAATATCAGTAATGTTTCTTCACTTGCAGATTATTTTGTTATAGTAACTGGAGATTCAACGCCTCAGGTAAAAGCTCTTATGAACAATACAAAAGAAAAAATTAAAGAGTATTTTTCTCGTACACCTATCAGGCTCGAAAACGACTCAAAAAACAGGTGGAATTTACTCGACTACGGAGATGTTATTGTTCATATACTCCATAAAGAAGAAAGAGAAACCTATGCTATAGAAAAATTTTGGAACCACGCATTCAGTATCGCTGAAGACGAATGGCGAGAAATTTCTAAGGAATACGGAGAATATTAATATTTCTACATATATTGCAAAAAGACCTAAAAAGTGTAAAATATGGAGTAGGTAGTTAATCAGGAAATAAACAATGAATAGAGAAGAACTTAACAAACAAATTGAAGAATTAGTCTTAGCAATGGCTAAAGACCCGCAAAATATAGAAAATTACCACAGATTGTCTGAGCTGTATCTTCAGATAGAAGATTATGACAAGGTTATGTCCGTTTTGGAAAGCCTTTTGACTATCAAACCTGACGATGTGCAGGCACTTGTCGGTATGGGTACTATGTGGTTTTATGAAAAAGATTTTAGAAAATCACTTTCATACTATAACAAGGCTCTTGAAATTAATCCGAAAAATTACCTTATCTATTACAACATGGGTAATGTTTTTGCTGAATGGAAAAATTTTCCAAAAGCACTGTTTTACTACAACAGAGCCATTGATTTGAATTCTACAAATCCTGAAATTTACAATGCAATTGCACTTTTGTATCAAGATAACGAAGATTATATTGAAGCAAAAGCTTATTATGAAAAAG
>CACYCU010000153.1 GCA_902772945.1 uncultured bacterium
ATTAATTTACAAAAACAAACATCAACTGTTGAATTCTTAACTGAATTTTTCCGTCACAGAGGACTGCATGAATTTAAAAAAGCAGACTTTGCACAAGCTGTTAAATCAAATATCACAGGGATTAATGATGTTTCTCCGGAAATCTTTGAAATATTTAATGAGTTAAAGATATAAAGATTATGTAAGGAAATCCAATAATCAATATTTTTTAGTTTATAATCAGAATATAAATTAGATGGAGATTATTATTATGGAAACAGTTAGTGAAATTCTTTCAAAATTAGAAACAGCAGATAATATAACAAAAAATCAATTAGAAAACGAATTAGTAAGCATCGGAACATCTGTAGTACCTCAACTTGTTGATCAATTACAGGTTGTTAGAGGTATCAAAAGAGGTGTTGTTGCTATGACATTGATTAGACTCGGAGATGCTTCTGTTAAATACCTTGAAAAAGCTGCTCAAAACAATAAAGATTTTGAATGGGTTGCAGAATATCTTATCAGAGAAATTAAAGGTTCTGTTGCAGCGTAACAAATACTTTTATATTAATAAAAAGAAGACCGAGTATTCGGTCTTTTTTTTATTAATAATTTTTACCTTATTAAACAAATTTGTTATAATACCCCTATGAACAAATGGATTTTTTATATAGCACTTTTTCTATTAACACTTATATTTTCAGTCAATTCAACTGCATATGACAATGATTTGTGGGCAAGATTGATTGCAGGCATGGGGGTAATAGATGGCGGACATGTCCTTACTCAAGATTTTCTATCATATACGCCTGTTCACACATGGTGGGATCATGAATGGGGAGCAGGAGTAATATTTTATGCATTCTTAAAATATTTAGGGCCTTTCAGTCTTATAATACTACAAGCTGTAATGCTTTTTTCCATATTTTTTACAATTTCAAAAATTTTAAAAACAAAATCATATAGCATCGTTTTCTTTTTCTTTGCATTGATGTCAGTTATGCCAACACTAAATAACCCTATAAGATGCCATTTGTTTAGTTTTTTATTATTTACCGTATTTATATATATATTAGAAAAAGCCAGAAACGGCAGTCTAAAACTTTTAATATTAATCCCATTTATTACCCTTTTATGGGGCAATATTCACGGAGGAGTTATATCCGGACTTGGCTTACTTGTATTATACACAATTGGGGAATTTTTAAACAAAAAACCTTTCAAATTTTACATTTATACTCTTGTAATTTCTTTTTCAACATTGTTCATAAACCCTTGGGGAATAGATTACGTAAAATTCTTATTAATGGCAAATACAATGCCAAGACCATACATTATTGAATGGTGGGGAATTTTTTCAAAATTTCATTTGTATAAATATATAGCTTTTAAATTATTTATTATATTTTCTATATTAACTGAAACCGTATTTATCTATAAAACATACAAAAAATACAGCCTGAAGGAATTTTGGAGAAATATTGACAAAACAAAATATATAATACTTCTTGCAACACTATATTTGGCTATAATTCATCTAAAATTAATACCATTTTTTGCAATATGCGCAACTTGTTTTATTTACGATGATTTTTACAAGCTAATAGAAAATTTTAAATTTCCGACCTGGAAAGACAAACTTATATACGCAATAATATTTGTAGTTTCAGCGCTAAATTTTGTAATAAAAGATTTTTCTATACCTGTAGGAATTAGTAAATATCCTATTAAGGAAGTAGAATTCATTAAAATTAATAACATAAAAGGAAAACTTCTGACAAACTTTGGATACGGAAGTTATGCATCATATAAACTATACCCGAATAACACAATATTTATGGACGGACGATACGAAGAAGTTTATCCAGACTACATGGTACCTATACTTAAAGAATTTTTCTTAAACACAAACCCTCAATACATTATGGATAACTTTAAACCTGATGTTATGATAATTGAGCACAAATATCCAATATATGAAGCACTTAAACAAAATAAAGACTGGATAGCTGCATATAAAGGCAAGAATTTTACTGTATTTTTGCCAACTGAATATAAAGGAAAAACATTTAAACAACCAACAGAAGATATTTTATACTACAAAAATACCCTATTTGATACAGACATAAAATTTTAATCGTAGTATAATCAAATCATGAATGAAAGTTTAAAGTATACATGTTTATTTGGCGGCGGTGCTATAAGAGGAGTGTCATATATTGGTGCAATAAAAGCTTTTGAAGATGTAGGAATCAATCCCGACATTCTTGGTGGTTCTTCTGTTGGTGCTATTTTTGCAGCATTACTTGCACTTGGATATAATTCAAATGAATTAAATAATATATTTTCCAAAGTTAATTTTAACTTATTTCGTGATATAACGATTGGGATAGGCCCTCTTTTTGCACTAAGTAAAGGTGAAGTTTTTTTAGAATGGATTAGAGAACTTATTGAAAGAAAATTTTACGGTGACTCGTATAAAAAAGGAGAAAATTCTCCGGTTAGATTTTGCGATATAGAAAAAGAACTTGTAATTATTACTACAGATCTTGCGAATTTCAAATGCAACGAATTTTCAAAAACAGAAACACCGGATTACGAAATAGCCTCTGCAATAAGAATTTCTTGTTGTATGCCGGGATTGATGAAACCTGTAGAATACAACGGAAAGTTGTTGGTAGATGGAGATCTTCAAAAGAGCTGGCCAATGTGGAAGTTATCAAAATCATTAAAAAACGGTAAAAACAGAATATTGGAACTCAGACTTGAAGGATATTATGAAACTAATGATATTTCCGGAATAGATTATGCAAACGCAGTTTACAGTTGCATGACTGCATCATCTACATCATTCGTTACTGACATTTATGCACAAAAAGACAGATATGATTATATTGTTCTTAATACAGGAGATATAGTTATTGTTGATTTTAATCTAAATGAAGAAAAACGTACAGAACTTATTGAATCTGGTTATGAACAAACAATGAGATATTTTAATAAAATATTACCCAAAAAGAAATCTGTTCTTTTAACTGGTTACAAGAATATAAATGCTCATTTGATAAAAATAAATAAATATATTAACACAAATAAAATTGTTAAAGCTCAATTCCAATTAGGCGATTTATACCTTAATCTTATTGATTTTTGTAAAATAATAGATAAGATTGATTTGGCTAAAATTAATCATTTTAGGGATATATTTACACAAAACGTTAAATATCCGTCTCTTTTTGGAAGGATAAAATTGAGAAATGACAAATTAGTAAAAAGTGAACTTACACAGATATTACTATTAATTAAAGAAAAAATATCAGATTACGAAGATTATTTAAAAGATTTTCCATATATTGACAATAAGTAGTGTTTAATATACTATAACATAGTCAAGGTTGTTCTTGAAAGCCCTGGTGGCAAGGACTCCGCGAGAACGATTAAATATCGTTTGAGATGGAGGAAAGGTAGACGCCGTCTACCGAATCCGCTAAGGCGAATCACAATTTAATAACAAGCCCTGGTGGCGGAATCGGTAGACGCGTCGGACTTAAAATCCGGTTGGAGTTAAATCCAGTGCCAGTTCAAGTCTGGCCCAGGGCA
>CACYCU010000154.1 GCA_902772945.1 uncultured bacterium
AGGTGACAAAGTTACTTTAGTTGGCTTTGGTACTTTTGAATCTCGCAAGAGAGCTGCTAGAACTGGCAGAAACCCACAAACTGGTAAAGAAATCAAAATCGCTGCTAAGAAAGTTCCGGCATTCTCAGCTGGTAAAAAATTCAAAGAATTAGTAAAATAGTTCTTGAAGATAAAAATTTAAAGGCGAAACAGATTTTCTGTTTCGCCTTTTTTTATAAAAATAAAGTAACTCATAAGCCGTGTTCTGTTTCTAAACAATCATCTGTCTGGTATTGGAATTACTTCCAATCTCTAGCGATTTTTTCTGAAGTTAGGCGGACACCTTTTCTTCAACTCAATCTTGCATTCGATTGGGGGTTACTTAGCCGATACCTCTCGATATCGCTGGTGAAGCTCTTAACTCACCGTTGCACCATCGCCTGTGACTTTTGTCCATCGGCAGTATATTTCCTGTAGCCCTGTCCACCGGCTCACGCCGTCCGGAGTTTCTCCGGCAATCTGTCCTTGAATGCACGGACTTTCCTCACCCTTACGGGCGCGATTGTTCGATTACTTTATTCATCTTTTATTGAGGTGTTTATTGTAGCATAATTTACGGCTCTTGTATGTGCCGGATTTATTCGCATTTTACCGCTTGCAAGTATCTGAATTTCATATGTATCACAATCGTCATTGGCTTCTGTACATAGAACTTCTTCGCCATTTGATGTATCTACATCAATTTTAATAACACCGCATCCTGCGTTTTCAGGTGAAGCTTTACATTCTGTATCAAATGTTCCGACTTTGTCTTTTTCAGCTTTCCAGGCGTCTTTTGTGCCTGTCAAATCCCATTTTATACCGTCGCTTGTATAAAATACCGGGTAAAAAGCTTTATTGCTTCCTTCGGCCTCTATGCCGGTTTTATCAGTTGTATCTTTTGATGCATTATCATTGCCTTTTACGTTCAATTTTTCTTTGAAAAGTGCAGCAAATTTGTATTTACCGTCATAACTATATCCTTCGTGTTGAACTTCTGCTGTATAGTCAAAGCCCCAAGCGCATATACCTTCTTCTTCAGCGTCTTCGGCAACTTCTGAACCGACACAAAAATCTCGCATATCAGGATACAAAGATTCATCATTAATTAAGGTACTAACAATTTGTTCTGCAGTATAAAATGATTTTTTTACCATCATTTTGTTTTTATTAGGTCTGTTTTTCATAATAGCCGGTGTAACTACAGCTACCAAAATCCCGATTACCGCAAGGGCAACCATCAACTCTGTAAGAGTAAAGCCTTTAAATCTTCTCATAATAATCCTTTCTCTTTTCTTATTATAACATTTTGTTTTATCTTTTTCAATCGTTAGATTGTTAATTGAAAAAATAATTAATTTGTAAAAAAATATTAACATAATAGCAAAATAATATATTCAGATGAGTTAATATAATATTCAATCTGGTAAGATTGAGCAAAACGAGGGTTAGTATGGTCGATAACAGATCAGCAGGATATTTCGGAATCGGCGGCTCTTTTAACTTCAAAAGCGGCGACATATCAGGTACGGCAGCCAGAACCCAAGATGACAAAATGGGGCAAGGCGGTGAATACTTTGCGCAGCAAAAAAGAGAAGATGATGAAGAAATTCAAGATAGTGAAAAATATACTGACAGAAGTGCAGTTTTGCGTGCTACATTGAATTCTCTTGCCATGATGAATGTTGCAAATGTTATTAATGCCCGAAAAAAAGCGCTTGAGGAACAAAAAGAGAGAGAAGACCAATCTCTAAAAGAAGAAACAACTCAAGAAGAGTTGGAAAAAGAGTTTTATAATATCGCAAAAGAACTTAAAGAAGATAAATAGGATTTACCAAGGATAATCTTCTTTAAACTCCCAACCATCAAGGAATAATAAAAGAGTACAAGCGTGTCTGTTATATTCATCGGATGATTTTTGAGTGTTTCTGCAGGCCATTTTTATTTTTTGTCCCCAAGGAGCGGTATATGTATATCCTGTTTTTATTTTTTCTCGCGTAATATTCTTATCGTAATAAGCCGGAAATAATTGTCCGTTATCATTAATTATAAATATAAACCTATCTTTGCCAATAATATTTGGTTTGTTTGAATTATTTACATCGATGGTTATATGTATTATTCGATGTGCATTTTTGTCACCTGTAACAATTGCAATTGAAGTTCCATTATTTGTTAAGTAATTAAGACCATATTGGCTAACAACGGCTCCGCATTTCTCATCCAGTCCTTTAGAACATAATCTTAATTCTTTAAAATACGGTTTAATGCATTTTTCTACAAAAGTTTCAGTTGATTTTTGCGTGAATGCTTGTTCGCTGCAATTATTTATATCACCATTTTCGACTTCAGACATTCTTATTGCCTGTGCCATTTGAGAATATGCTTGTTTGGCGCGTGTAGAAAAAACTTTTTTCTGATAATTCTGTATCAGCATAGGAAGTGTTATTGCGGCAACAACTCCTATAATTCCAAGAGTTATTAGAACTTCTGCAAGAGTAAAGCCTTTTTTCATAAACAACCTCAAATAGTATTTTGACATATGTATATGGATATGTCAAGTTGATATAAGTTCTTGTGCCTTGATTCTTACTTCTCTATCAACCTCAAAAATCTCATCAATTGTCGGGTTTGAAATAACATTATGTTCATCACACATTTTCTTTGTAATTTCGTATATATTATAAAGTTTGATTTTTCCGTCTAAAAATGCAAAAACAGCTTCTTCATTGGAGGCATTTAAGCAAACCGTTGCCGTTCCGCCTAATTTTCCCATTTCATAAGCTAATTTTACTGTCGGGAATTTTTCATAGTCAGGTTTTTCAAAATCTAATCTCGCAATTTCCGCAAAACTAAAACTCTTTGATTTAATTCCTTCATATCTTTCAGGAAATGTTATAGCGTATTGTATCGGAATATGCATACTTGGCAGACCAAGCTGTGCTATTACACTCCCGTCTTTGTATTCAATTGCTGAGTGTACTATACTTTGCGGGTGAACCACAACTTCAATATCATCATAATTAAATCCAAAAAGATGGTGAGCTTCAATGATTTCGAGCCCTTTATTCATTAAAGTTGCACTGTCAACGGTAATTTTTTTACCCATATTCCAGCGTGGATGCGCAAGTGCCTGTTCCACTGTCGCATTTTTCATATCTTCGATAGATTTATGTAAAAAAGGTCCGCCTGATGCAGTGATAATCAACTTATCCACCTGTGAAATA
>CACYCU010000155.1 GCA_902772945.1 uncultured bacterium
ATAAAAACCCTGATGGCCTCTTGCTTTCGTCTTGGTGTGAACATTTAAACCTAAAGACTCTATATATTTAATAAGTTCTTTTCTGTCCATAAATAAATTATATAACAATTTGATTTATTTCATCAGATTTTTTTAATATGTTATCTCTTTCCTTATTCAAAAGAAGAATAAGAGGATTCATTCTCAAAAAATCCTTGTACTCAGGACTATAATGCTGGTAATATCCGTTTAAAATATCAATAATATTTGTAAGCTCTTTAACAGCAAGAATATAATCTTTAACTTCAACCCTTATGCTTTCATAACTCTGTTTATTTTCCATAAAATTTCCTCTTTTTTATTATATAAAACAAATAAAAAAATGCAATATTATTAAAATTTATATTTTCAAAAAAAATTTGTTCTACTAGAAAATCTTAAATGGATTTAAAATATTATTAGGATCAAATGTTTTTTTAATTTTTCTCATATAGTCAAGTGCAACAGAATTAACTACAAGTCCTATATTATCACGCTTTTCAGCACCGATACCATGTTCACCTGACAATATGCCGCCTAAACTCGCAGTCAATTCATAGATTTCACTCTTGGCAGATTTATATCGGCTGTATTCATCTTCATCATTATAATCTATAGGGATTTGTGGGTGAACGCTGCCATCTCCCACATGTCCTACCATACAAACTTCAAGATTAAATTTTTGACAAATCTCTCTAATACCTAAAACCAACTGAGTAAGTTTTTCTCTTGGAACAATTACATCATCTGTTGTTACAAATGGTTTAATTTTTGCGCAAGAAGCCATTGAAGAACGTCTGGCAGTCCAAATTCTGTTATACTCATCTTCATTATGAGAAACTTGTAAGGCACTTGCATTAGTCAAAACCTTTAAAATAACATCTTCCATATATGACATTGAACATTCTAAACCATCAACCTCTATTATTAATGCAGCCTCTTTATCAGTTAAAAGGTTTGCAGGATAATATTTTTCAACAGTTTGAATTGCATTTTTATCCATAAAATCAATAGTTGCCGGAAATATTCTATGTTCAATTACAGAATTAACAGCAGCCACAGTTTCGCTAACACTATCAAAATATGCCATAAATACTTTTCTGCTTTGTGGTTTGGGAATTAATTTTACAGTAGCCTCAACAACAATCCCTAAAGTTCCCTCAGAACCTGCAAATAAAGTGTTTAAATTGTAACCGGTTGCATTTTTTATGGTATTTGAACCGGTCTTTAGTATTGAGCCGTCAGCTAATACAACTTTCATATCAAGAATATAATCTTTTGTAGTTCCGTATTTGAAGGATTTTGCACCTCCTGAATTTTGGGCAATACTTCCCCCTATTGTAGAAACCGCTAAATTTGAAGGATCAGGCGGATAAAATAATCCTATTTTTTCAACTTCTTTTTGCAAATTTCCTACTACTACTCCGGGTTGAACGGTTGCTGTCATATTTACGGGATTTATTTCTATAATTTTATTCATTTTTGAAAAATTTAAAATTATACCGCCATGCACGCATCTGCATGCCCCGACAACATTAGTACCTGCACCTCTGCATATTACAGGGACTCTATATTTATTAGCAATTTTCAAAACTTTTTGAACCTGTTCAATATTTTCAACAAAAACAACGGCATCAGGAATCTCTACCCTTCCTGTCGGAACAGAAGCATCTTGTGAATATGCATAACGTTCTTCTATTGTTTCCAATACATCAGGTAAGTTATTTTTTAATTCAGAGATTAGTTTATTCTTCGTCAACATAAGATGTTAATTTTTCAATATTTGCACCAAGTCCGGATATCAATCTTTCAATTTTATCCACTTTTCTATTTAACACCATATCATCTTTTTGTTCAAGTGTCGACAAAATTTTCTCTATTTTATTTTCTAAAACATCAATACGTTCTTCCTGACGGGCGAAAATCACTTCTAATTTATCTATAACACTGCTGTTATTCGGCATCATTTGCCTTATTTCGTCTAAAATTTCTTCTTTGTCAGGAATTTTACCTTTTATTTCGTCAACTAATTCATTTTTATTAGGAATAAAATCTTTTATTTCATCTGCAATTTCATATTTTGATGGTATATATTCTTTTATTTCATTTACAATTTCATTTTTATCAGGAATCGTAGTTTTAATTTCTTCAATGTCGTTTTGAATTTCAGGTATTAATACTGTTTTATCAGAAATAGAAGAAAGTCTTTCTGTGGTGGAATCAACCCATTCACCCAAATACATCATTACTTGATGAGAAACTTTATTTGCGTTAACTGATTCTGTAGAAAGATTTTGAATTTTATCAATCTTCTTTTCTATTCTTTCTGTAATTTCAGTATTGTCTAAATAATTAATTCTGTCTTCAAGCTTATTTATAAGTTCGCTGAAATTATTTAAACCGTCATTCAATGCTTTATATGATTCATCTGAATTCAAAAGTAGTTTGTTTGTTCTGGAACTAATACTTACTATATCTTCACTGATTTTTTCAAAATTAGTTTTCAATTCCTCAAGTTGATCTTGAGTTAAAGAAGATTGCAAAGTCTCAACTGTTTTTGTTATCTTTTGGATTTCGTTTGTAATATCGCTGAAATCTATATTTTGCATATTATTCATTGCAAGTCTGAGTCTTGCAATATCAGATTCAACATCCTGCAAAGTATATTTGTAATCGAATGAATCATCATCAGCGGTCGCCAATTGTTTTAACTGGCTTTGAACTTCCTGAATATTTTTATTAATTTCATCTGTTTTTTCTTCAACAAAATCTTTAATATCTTCTGCTTCTTCAACAAATGATACTTGATCTATTAAGGAAACCAGTGCATTCATAATAGATTCTTTGATATCTTCAGCATTTTTTTCAATATCAACATTGTCAAGTTTTACAAGAACATCTCTCAGATATTTATCAATTGCAGCAGATTTTTCATCAGAAGCAAGTTCAAAGAATTTTCTTTGTTCAAAAATAATATTTTTTATTTCATCAATTTCATCAACAATATTTTCTGAAGTCGAATCTGACGCAATTGCATCAACTTTTGCGTTCAACAGTTCAACCATATCGGAAAGTGTTTTTCCTGAATCTGCCAAATCATCGAATCGAACTTGAATTTCTTCGTTGGATGAATCTGTAACAAAAACGTCCAGTTTTGAATTTATTTCATCAATTTTATCCCTTAATCCGGTATTTTCTTCACGCAAAGTTTGAATTAAATTTCTTGTCTGCTCAGGATTATATTTATCTACAACTTTTTGACAAACAGCTGCAATAAACGCTTTTATGTTATCTGTTATTGAAGAAATTCCTGCAACAACCTCATCCTCTTTTACAGATAAGTGATTTTGTGCTGAAGATACTAATTCAAATTTCTCCAATAATTCTTCTTTTAATTCATTTATAGAATTTTGAATTTTAGTATCGTTAAATGCTACATCAATATGGGATTTTAAATCTTCTATATTTTCATCAAACTGTGCACCGAGTTTTTGTTTTGTATCTCTAATGCTGCTTTCCAGTGTTGTGTTTACAAGTTCTATATTATTTTGGATTTTCTCGGCAACACAATTTTCTATCAAAGATATTTTATTGTATGTTTCTTTATATGATTCTTCAAGCCTTGACAAAGCTTCGGAGTTACTCAATATTTCGCTGTTCATATCCATGTTGAAATTCATAAACGACAGCTCAATTTGAGATTTCAAACTTTCAACAATTTTTTCAAAATCAAAACCGACAAATTCATCTATACCATTTTTAAGGGGTTCCAGAGCTTTGACAATTTCTTCACTCTTATTTTGAATTGCCTCAGTTATATCATAACTTAAAAGCTTTATGTCACCGCTTATTGAAGCAGTTTTTTCATCGATTTCGCTGAACAAGCTGACAGATGAATATTCTTCTTTCAATTTTGATATGATTTCAGAAACTTCTGCAAACTTGTCCTCAATTGAAGATATGCTTTCTTTTACAATACCGTCAAATCCGCTAGAAATATTATCGCTTATTGAGTTTATATTAAAGAGAATGTTCTCAACACTGGCATCCAGTAAAGATACTGTTTCATTTAATTTATCATCGTTTGAAATTTTTAAAGACTGCAAACTATCTGAAATTGAATTCAATTCACCCTTTATTGCGAACAATTCATCCAAAGAAGATGAGATTTTTCCTTCAGTATCAGAATTACTACCTTCAATAATCTGTATAAATTCAGCAAGTC
>CACYCU010000156.1 GCA_902772945.1 uncultured bacterium
AGCAGACAAATCGAGGCTGCACGTCGTGCAATGACTCGTGAAATCAAACGTGGCGGTAACGTTTGGATTAAAATATTCCCTGATAAGCCGATTACAGCAAAACCTGCTGAAACTCGTATGGGATCAGGAAAAGGTAATTTAGAATACTGGGTAGCAGTTGTAAAACCAAACAGAATTCTTTTTGAACTTGATTATTTCGATAGAAGTGTCGCTGTTCATGCATTAGAATTGGCTGCTCAAAAGTTACCAATTAAAGTAAAAATCGTAGAAAAAGCGAAATTAGAAGCGTAATAATAAAGGAAAATAAAAAATGAAATTAGATGAAATGCGCGAGAAATCAATAGATGAGTTAAAAAGTGCAATAGTTGATTGGAAAAAAGATTTATTCAATTATAAATTACAACTTTCAACTCACAAATTAGAAAATACAGCGTTGATTTCTAAAACAAAAAAACTTATAGCTCAAGCTAAAACTGTAATTAAACAAAAAGAAGTTAATAACTAGGAGAATAAAATGCCTAAGAAGGAAAAACAAGGTGTAGTAATAAGCAACAAAATGGACAAAACAATTGTCGTAAAAGTAGCAAGTTATGAACCACACCCAAAATACAAAAAAATCATGGAATCAAACAAAAACTACAAAGCTCATGATGAACAAAATGTTTGTAATGAAGGTGATACTGTCAGAATTGTTGAATCAAGACCAATTTCTGGCGGCAAACGTTGGACATTAGCTGAAGTAGTTGAAAAAGCACGTTAGTACTTAATGAGCCGGAGGCTAATTCCGTAGAAACGTGTTTTGAACTCGTTTTGGAACCTCTGAAACGAAGTTTCAAAGGACATCATTAATAAGATTAATGCGCTGTCAAAGAAAAGTAGGTTGGATGTATCCAACAAAGTAAAGGAAAAGAACAATGATACAACAAGAAACAAGATTAGAAGTAGCAGATAACACAGGTGCAAAAGAACTATTGTGTATCCGTGTTATGGGTAGCTCAAATAAAAAATTTGCAGCAGTAGGCGACGAAATCGTGGCTGCCGTAAAGGATGCTAACCCTAATATGCCTGTAAAAAAATCTGAAGTTGTTAGAGCTGTTGTTGTTAGAACAAAAGCTGATATCAAACGTGCAGACGGATCTGTTATCAGATTTGACGAAAATGCAGCAGTAATTATCAACAAAGACGGCAACCCTCGTGGAACTCGTGTTTTTGGACCTGTTGCACGTGAACTTAGAGACAAAGGATATATGAAAATTATATCTCTTGCTCCGGAAGTTATTTAGCTCTTAAAGAAGTGTTTGCACTAATTTAGAGATAAATAATCCCGAACTAGTTTCGGGATCTAAGGAAAATACAAAGTACGCCCGATAAAGCCTATCGGTTCCGTATAAAAAATGGAGAAAAGTAAAATGGCAGACAAAAAGAAAAGCTTGCATATCAAAAACTCTGATAGAGTAATGATTATTGCTGGTAAGGATAAAGGCAAAAGCGGTAACATTAAAAAAGTAAATTCAAACGACGGTACCGTTTTAGTTGAAGGTTTGAATATGGCTACAAAGGCTCAAAAACCTCAACCAATGGCCGGCATTCAAGGCGGTTTAATCAAGGTTGAAGCTCCTGTTGATGCTTCTAACGTTATGGTTATTTGCCCTGCTTGCGAAAAACCGACAAGGATCAAACACGCTGTTGTTGATGGCAAAAAAGTTCGTGTTTGTAAAAAATGTGGTGAACAATTAGATGCTAAATTATAGTGTCGCAGAATTAAGGAAATTGAAAAATGGCAACAAAAACAAAAAGCTTAAAAACAAAATATCAAGAGGAAATTATTCCTGCATTGAAAGAAAAATTTGGTTACAAAAATATTAACCAAGTTCCAAAACTTCACAAAATAGTATTGAATATGGGTGTTGGCGAAGCTTCACACAATTCAAAAATAGCAGAAGTAATCGAAGGTCAATTGACAAAGATTGCAGGACAAAAATGTGTAGTTACGAAAGCAAAGAAATCAATAGCTTCTTATAAATTAAGAGAAGGTATGCCGGTTGGAGCTATGGTAACACTTCGCGGCGAAAGAATGTATGATTTCTTGCAAAAACTTATTTGTGTTGTACTCCCGAGAATTCGTGACTTTAGAGGTATATCTCCAAAGAGTTTCGACGGACGTGGAAACTATACATTAGGTTTGAAAGAACAAGCATTATTCCCTGAAATTACATATGAAGAAGTTGATTTGGTAAAAGGTATGAACGTATCTGTTATCACAACTGCTGAAACTGATGATGAAGCAAGAGAATTGCTAAAATTATTAGGTATGCCTTTTAAGGGTATGAATAAATAATTTGAATGGTTTAACGGTTGTAAAGTTGAATGGTTCAAATATGTAGTTCGGGTTTATTAATCTGACGAAATAAAACAAAAATAATACAAAACAAATAAAGGAGAAATTCATGGCTAAGAAAGCGATGATAAACAAAGAACTAAAAAGAGAAGCTCTTGTAGCAGCAGGAAAATATCCCGCAGTAAGACTTCACAACAGATGCTCTATCTGCGGCAGACCTCATGGCTACCATAGAGATTTCGGTCTTTGCAGAATTTGTTTACGAAAAATGGCTCATGAAGGCTTGTTGCCGGGTGTTACCAAAGCTAGCTGGTAATTGGATATAACAAGTTGAGTCGACACAACAAAAAAGAGCCCGTAATGGGTTCTTTTTTTAGCCATATAGCTATAAAACGGAACTATTATTAATAGAAAAATTACCATCTATGATATCTTAAGAATATGGAGAATGAAAGATGGTAAGATTGACACCAAGAGAAACAACTATTTTAAAAGATATTGTTAAAGGTTTGTCATATAAAGAAATGGCAAAAAAAGAATTTATTACAATACATACGGTAAAAGCACATGTTGCATCTATTATAAGAAAATTTAATGCTAAAAACAGGGCAGAAGCTGTATATTTGGCTGTAAAAGAGAGTATAATTTAAAATTATATATAATAAAAAAACCGCCTAAGCGGTTTTTTTATTGTGTAATTTCTTCAGGAGTTTCTGAAGTTTCAGTTTTGCGTCCTCGCTTAGCTTTTTTTTCAAAAGCAATTTTGTCATCAACAAGCTTCATAACAATAGTATCTCCAGGATGATATTTGCCGGAGAGTATTTCTTCAGCAAGTTCGTCTTCAACTTTACGCTGAATTAGTCTTCTCAATGGTCTTGCGCCATATGCCTCTGAATATCCGTTTTTAGCCAAATGATCTTTAACTTCATCAGTAACTTCAACAGATAACTCACGTTCTTTGAGACGTTTGAATAAGTCTTTTAACATTAAGTCGACAATTTGTCTGATTTCTTCTTGAGTCAGATGAGCAAATACAATCGTTTCATCTATACGATTTAAGAATTCAGGTCTGAAAGCTTTTTTCATTTCTTCAGTTACTGTTTCTTTAAGTTTTTCGTATTTATCTTTTGTTTCATCTTCTGCTGTAGAGAAACCTAATTTGGATGTTGTTGTAATCATGCTTGCACCAACATTCGATGTCATAATAATTATTGTATTTTTGAAATTGATGTGACGTCCTTTAGCATCAGTTAAACGTCCGTCATCAAGGATTTGTAACATGATATTAAATACGTCAGGATGTGCCTTTTCAATTTCATCAAATAATACAACGCTATATGGTTTCTTTCTTATAAGTTCTGTTAAATGGCCACCGTCATCATAACCGACATATCCCGGAGGTGAACCAATAAGTTTTGCAGTTGAATGTTTTTCCATAAATTCTGACATATCAACTCTTATCATATTATCTTCAGAACCAAAGACAGCTTCTGCAAGAGCTTTTGCAAGTTCTGTTTTACCAACACCTGTAGGGCCGCAGAAAATAAAGCTTCCGATAGGTCTATTGGGTGACTTTAGACCTACTCTGGCGCGTCTTATTGCTTTTGAAATTGCGACTACAGCGTCGTGTTGTCCTATAACTCTTGCATGTAGAGTATCTTCAAGTTTTAGCAATCTTTCGCTTTCACCTTCCGTTAATTTTGTTACTGGAACACCCGTCATTGTAGAAATAACTTCAGCAACATTTTCAGCTGTTACTGTTGGCTTGTTCGCTTCGTGTTCTTCTCTGTATTGTTGAGCCATTTCACGAATTCTATCTTTCATATCAGCTTCATCATCACGTAGTTGTGATGCTTTTTCGAATTCTTGATTTCTTATGGCATCTTCTTTTTCCTTAATTATGCTTCTGAGCTCTTTTTCAAGTTCTTTACCTTCAGGTGAAAGATTTGAAACTTTCAATCTGACTTTTGAAGAAGCTTCATCAATAACGTCGATTGCTTTATCAGGTAAGAATCTATCTGTAATATATTTACTTGATAATTGAACAGCAGCAACAATAGCTTCGTCTGAAATAATTAATTTGTGGTGTTCTTCGTATTTTGGTTTTAAGCCTTTAATGATTTCAATAGATTCTTCTATAGAAGGTTCTTCAATAACAACAGATTGAAAACGTCTTTCAAGAGCTGAATCTTTTTCGACATATTTTCTGTATTCGTCTGATGTTGTTGCACCGATAACTTGGATTTCTCCTCTAGATAGAGCCGGTTTCAGAATATTGGCAGCATCAATAGCACCTTCTGCCGCACCTGCACCAATCAATGTATGCATTTCATCAATAACAAGAATAATATTACCGGCTTGTCTGATTTCATCCATAATTTTTTTCAAACGTTCTTCAAATTCACCACGATATTTTGTGCCGGCAACCAAAAGTCCCATATCAAGTTGGATAACTTTTTTACCGTCTAAAATATCAGGAACTTCAGCGTTAACAATTCTTATGGCTAAACCTTCTGCTATAGCTGTTTTACCAACACCCGGTTCACCTAACAATACAGGATTATTTTTCGTACGACGTGCAAGGATTTGAATTACACGCTCAATTTCTTTTTCTCTGCCTACTACAGGATCAAGTCTAAGTTCTTGAGCTGCAAGTGTAAGATCTCTGCCAAATTCATCCAAGCTTGGAGTTTTTGTTTTTCCGCTTGATGAACTTGATGATGAACTTGATGATGAGCCTGATGATACTGATTGTGGTTTGGATTCACCAAGCATTTTTACAACATTGCTTCTGATTTTGTTCAAATCAACGCCTAAATTTTCAAGTACTCGAGCTGCAACTCCTTCTCCCTCTCTGATTAGTCCCAGCAAAAGGTGTTCGGTTCCTATATAATTGTGTCCTAATTGTCTTGCTTCATCCCAAGATAATTCCAAAACTCTTTTAGCTCTGGGTGTAAAAGGTATTTCGACGGCAACAAAACCTGAACCTCTGCCGATAATTTTTTCGACTTCAGCTCTTGCGTCTTTAAGATTGACTCCCATAGATTTTAAAGTTTTAGCTGCGACACCCGTACCTTCTCCGATCAAACCCAAAAGAACCTGTTCGGTTCCGACAAAGTTATGACCTAAACGGCGAGCTTCTTCTTGAGCAAGCATAATAACTTTTATAGCTTTTTCCGTAAAACGTTCAAACATTTAATTAGCTCCTATCTTCTTGTGTTATTTTACACGAAAAACAAAAAAGTTTCAAGGTGTTAAGATATATCATTTGGTGGATATCACTATATAGAAATTAAGTTATATTAAAATTATGGCAACATACAAATATAAGGCATTAAAAGAGAATAAGACTATAATTGAAGGTGAAATCGAGGCACTTTCGCTTAGAGAAGCAAGAGAAAAAATTAGAGTTTTAGGATTTATTCCTACAAAAGTTTATTCTGAAGAATTACCTGAGTCTGTAAAGGTTGAAAAACCTGAGGTTAAGACTAAGCGTTTGTCACTTGCCCAAAAAATAGCTTTTACTTCAGAATTAGAAGTTCTTTTGTCATCCGGAATTTCTATTTTGGATGCATTAAATTCAATTGGTATGAATGCTTTTGATGAACAAATAAAGGAAATTGCGCAAAATCTTGAAAAAGGTGTGATGTCCGGAATGACTTTTGCGCACAGTATGAGCTCATTGTATCAAAATGCGTTTGGTAATGTATACATTGCACTTGTTCAAACAGGTGAAGATGCGGGTGAGCTTGAAGTTACTCTTGGCAGAATGTTAGAATTATTAAGAAAACAAGATTCTATAAAAGGTCGAATAATAAAAGCATCTATTTATCCTGCAATTTTGATTGTAATGATGTTGGCACTGGTGATTTTGTTTGCAAAATATGTTTTTCCTGCATTTGCTGGCTTGATGGCATTTAATGGCCAAGACTTACCTGTTTTAGCTGCATCAATTATCGGGACGATGAATTTTATAAATAAATTTTGGTGGTTGGTTTTAATAGTAATTGGTGCAGGTTGTGGTGCGATTGTTCAGTTGTTTAAAACTCCTGAAATTAAGAGCAAGTGGGATGAATTTATTTTAAAAGTGCCTGTAGTATCTGAATTTGTAAGATATATAAATTTATCAAATTTCATGTCAGTTTTGCATGTTTCGTATGAGGCAGGCTTGCCTATTATATCAGGATTAGAGCTCGCAAACAAAACTGTCGGAAATTATAATATTAAAACGAAAATATTTAATTCAATAAATATTATAAGGAGCGGAAAAGGTTTGTCTGAGGCATTTAGGAAAACAGGAGCAATTCCTAGTTCTCTTTTGAGTATGATTTCTGCCGGTGAAAAATCTGGAACTTTAGGAAAAATGTTTAAGGATGCAGCAGATGTGATTGATAAAAAAGTAGACATGGCACTTGAGGCTATGACCAGGTTGTTTGAACCTACTGTAATTATAATAATAGCAGTAGGCGTTTTGTTTTTGGCAATTGCATTTTATCAAGCCTATTTTGGAATGTTAAATTCATTATTTTGATACAACAAAATTAAATTTTGTTGCAAACATTAAAGTTATCTGAATTAAAATTAATAATAACGAAACAATAAATTGCGACGATAGCGAAATGAACAATAATTGTAGGCGAAACAACAACAAAGGCGTGTATTGTTCGAGCGACGAATACATTTTGTTTCACGCAATAAGAAAAATGGAGCGAGTTTACACGCCACAGGTTGAGCCTTTACAAATTATTAGTGAATGCAGCGTGTCGCTGGTTTGCGTCGCTTTGCCATTAAAGCGACCGCCGTGCGCGCAGCACCCGCCGGAGGCAAAAAAATATAGTTTCATTAGATAAATTAATTTTATATACAACAAAATTTAATTTTGGTATGTTATTTTTTGCTAAACCAGTTTATGATTTTGTCAAGCAAACCTTCATCTTCGCTCGTTGCTGTATCTGATAATTTGTCAAGCTTTTGTTTGATTTTTTCGTAATCGGGGTTTCCTTTTCCGATTTCAAGATATTTTTCATAACATTCAACAGCTGCAGGTTTGTTATGAGTTTTTTCATAAGCTTCTCCCAGCTTGCGAACGACAGTTGAGTTTCTTTTATCTAATTTATAGAGTTTTAAAAGATATTCAGCTTGCATTGCATAGTCACCAATGCTTTCTCTGAATTTAGCAAGTTTTTCAAGAGATTTTCTGTCAGATTCATCAAGTTTTGAGATTTTTTCATATAATTCCATTGCGTGATTGCTATCGCCGTTTTCTTCCAAAAGTATTGCAAGAGTGTTTAGCAAATCCAAATCGTCTTCTTTAATTTGATATGCGTTTAAAAATTCATTGATTGCGATATCTGTATTTTTTCTAAGAAGATTGTATTTTCCCCAATTTAGGTGAGCTTTATAATCATCATTTTTCTCTTCAAAAATCAAAGCTCTCATTTGATAAGTCAGAGGTGAATTCTGTTCTGCTTTGTCAAATTGATCAACTTCTTCCAATGCTTTTTCAAAATCTCCTGTCATATAATAATATTGAGCTTTTAGTGAATGGTATTGTGCAATATGTGAATATTGGGTTTCCAGTTTTTGTAATTTTTCAAAAGCTTCATCTTTTTTGTCCATATCAAGAAGGCATCTTACTTTAGTCAATTCGTCTTTTGTTGATTCTAAAGCTTTTTCGGCATCTCCGTTTTGAAGATACATATCTGATAACAGTTCTTGAATATTTGTTGAATTAAGCCCGTTTTTGATTGCTCTTTCCAAAACTTCGACTGCGCTTGCTGGAGCATTTTCTTTTACATAAAGTTTTGCAAGTCTTATGTAAACTTCTTCAAAAGCTCCTTCATAGTCAAGTACCTTTAGATATTCATCAATTGCTTTTAAATTATTTTCTGTTTGCTCATAGAGTGTTCCGAGAACAAATCTTGATTTCTGTATATCTTCGTCGTTTTGAGCAGATGTAATTGCTTTTTTGTAATCATTTATTGCATGTTCCAATTTATGTTCAACAGTATGAAGATTTCCTCTGCATATGTAGTATTTGTATCTGTCAGTTTCAGCATAAATGTCCATTAACTGTTCGTATGCAAGTGTATTTGTCATGTCTGCTTCTAAAATTTTTGAATAATAGTATGCAGCATCATCTTTGTTTTCCAAAAGAATAGAAAGATGTCCGAGGCGTTCTAATATACTCAAATCTTTCGGATTTTTCTCGTGCATTTTTTTGTATTCTTCAAAAGCTTGTGGATATTGTTCATTTTCTTCATATTGTTCTGCTAAACTCATAATGACTCCTTTTGTTAAGAAAATTATATATTAAAAATAGTTATTTTGATAGTATTTTAAAAAAATAGGGAATATAGTATTAGTTGACAAGATATCAAAAAATAAATTATAATTTCAATCGGGAGATATTTAATGAAAAAAACAGGATATACTTTGGCGGAAGTTGTAATTGTAATGCTGATTATTGCGGCAGTTGTAGGTATTACAATAGGACTTACAAAAAAGAAGCTGGATAATGTTATATCATATTTATATTATTCTTCTTATTCTATAGCACAAGAAGCTGTTAATAAAATGATAGAGAATTTTAAGGATGATGATGAAGAATATATTATGACTCCCGGAGACGAACCAATAGACGAAGATGATTGCGATATGGAGCTTGGTTGCCTAAAGGCCCCATCAGGCTACGATTTTGGTTATGTAAAACAAGTCGGTGATGATAGAATAAAGTATGGAATAAAAATGACGGAAACTCCTGCTCATCATATTGCAGATATGGCGGATCCCCAGATGTGTGAAAATATATGGCATCATGGAGATGCTCATCCTGATTTTGATTATTTAACTGATTGTCAAGATATTACAGATGCAGGTCAGGGTTGGTATAAAGCTTTTTATGGCAATGAAGCAAGTGAAAATCCAAATATTACCAATTTACCTAAATTAGATGGTAAGTATATAGAGAAAAATTTATATAATAGTGGTAGCACTAAAGTAATGATATATATAAATTCAGGACAATGTTCATTTAGAAAAAGTACAAAATTTGACAGATGGAAAAGTTGTTCTATCACAAATGAAAATCGTGAAGATTATGCATATAATTTAGATAAAGTTTTTATTCCATTTGTAAAAAAAGTAAAATCTCTATATAGACCAAATCCTATAACTATACCGCGTATGGGTAAAAATTTCTGTCAAAAATTTGTCAGCTACGTAAATACTTCGCAAACTAACGCTGAAGAATGTATTGGTGATTTGGTTGAGAGTAATGACGAAACCGGGTATTATGCAGATAAAAAACCTGATATCATTTTAAGAAATGGTATGAAAATTTATAATATGAGCCAAGATCCTGTCGAATTTGACGAGGTGCTTAGCGGTAATTCAAACGGTAAAGAATATATTACAGGCGAAGATGATACTGTAGATATAAATGAATGGGGATATCTGATTTACATAGATATTGACGGTTCAAGCGGAAGCTCTACTTTATGGCAAGATGTATATCCTTTCTATATTACTATGTCGGGAAAAGTTATACCGGCATATAATGAGGATACTTTAGAAGGCGGAGCGGATAAAAAATATTTGATGTTTGGAGTATTCCAGGAAATCGGTGGCGGTTCTGCAGACAGGCTGTGGATAGCAAAAAGTGTTCCATTTAAAGACGCTGCTTGTAAAAGCGGATATTTGAAAGATGCAACTCCGTACTGTTCTACAGCGCCGGCTGTAACTAAAAAAGAAACTTGTAATACCGATGATTGCAAAATAGAAGTTATTACACCTTTAAAATTCTTTAAATAATGTGGTAAATAATTGTCATTCTGGGTGCATAAAAATCTCTATACTTGACAATATTAATCTAATTGAATTTGTTTTGAGATTTTTCAATCCCTTCAGAAAGGTAAAATTTTACTGCTTCTATAGATTTTTTCAAAACAGATTTTAAATCATCTAATTGTTCTTTTGGAAAATTTTGCAAAACATAGTTTTCTGAAGGAATATTTGGCTGAGGTCCAATGCCTATTTTTAATCTGTCAAAATCTTTTGTACCTATATGCTGTATTATAGATTTTATACCGTTATGTCCGCCGTCTGAACCGTTAGAGCGAAAACGGATTCTGCCTAAATCGAGTGCGATATCATCATAAATTATCAATAAATCATTAACATCTATTCTGTAGTAATCCATTACCGCACGTACAGCTTCTCCTGACAAATTCATATAAGTTGTAGGTTTAATGAAAATCAAATCATCTTTGCGAGCAATAAAACATTTTAGTTTTTTTTCTTCTTTGAAAGTAAATCCATCTTCAATAGCCCATTTATCGAGAACCATAAATCCTGCATTATGCCTCGTAAAACAATATTTATCTCCAATGTTTCCTAAACCTGTTATTAATTTCATAAAAATCCTTTGTATTATAATTTTAACCCAAATAAATATTACCGTCCTTGCTTACCTCATTTTCGCTTAACAAAAAGATAAAAAACATTTATTTTATGAATGAAAATGAGGACAAAATTATGAAAGATAAACCTATTGTAAAACAAAAAAGTTCAGAAAAAGTTGCTATGTTTTTGGAAAAAAACAATCTGCATAAAAAAGATTTTGCCGAAATGATTGGTGTTACGCTTTCTTATGTTTATAATTTGATAGATGAATCAATACCGTTTTCGACTCGTAGTACGACTCTTGAACGTATTGCAATAGTTATGGAAATTGAGCCTGAGGATTTTGAAGAATATAAAATTCCACAAGAACCTATTCTTGTTGATGATTCCGTAGAATTTTTTAAATCGGTTTTGAAAGAAAAAGGCATGTCTGTAGTTAATTTTTTGAAGGCCTTTCCGAGAAAGAAACGTCTTGATGTTGTTGATATGCTTAGGGGTGCTCTGCCTATACCTATAGATTTCAAAGAATTGAATATGATAGCCCAAATTCTTGAACTTGATCAGGATGATGTTTATACAATGTGGGAAAAAAGAATGAAGCAGGTGCTTGAAACAAGCGGAATGAATATTTATTCTAATGCCGCACTTGTAAATTCAATGTTTGATTGCGCTAAAAAGTTTATTGATAAAAAATAGTTTGTTATTGAAAAATATCTAAGAATAATGGAATATATTTTTCTGTGTTTGACGTGATTTTCTTGGATTTTTGTCATTTTTGCAACATATAAAACAAAAGATAGGCTAAAACCTATCTTTTATTTTCTGTGCTTGGCGCGATTTTCTTGGATTTTTTGCGTTAAACGAGATTCCGAATTTTGTTTTCGTGATTTTATCACTCAACAAAATATCTCCACTCTCTGCAAAAAATCCGCCGAACGCAAAATGGCGTTCTCATCGCTGCCTAAACATATAAAACAAAAGATAGGCTAGAACCTATCTTTTATTTTATGCGCTTGGCGCGATTCGAACGCGCGACCTATCCCTTAAAAGGGGAGTGCTCTACCTGCTGAGCTACAAGCGCTTATGTGCTATTCA
>CACYCU010000157.1 GCA_902772945.1 uncultured bacterium
ATTTAATATCAAGGAGAACGAAGGTTGTATTTATGAAATTTTTGGCAGCTCTATGCTTGGGATTTTAGGATTGGGATTTTTATATACTAATAAAAATTCAGTTAGCATAGGACTGGGTGTTTCTTTAAACGACTTAATAGAAAATAGTTTAAGGCCATATGAACTGTTGGATAAATTAAAAACTCACCCGCAAATTGCACCACTTATTGAAGGCGGTGAATTGGTTGAATATTCAGCTCATTTGATTCCGGAAGGCGGCTATAAAAAAATACCAAACATAGCAAGCAACGGTGTAATGATATGCGGTGATGCCGCAATGTTTGTAAATAACATGCACTGGGAAGGAACAAATCTTGCTATGATTTCCGGAAAACTTGCCGGTGAAACTGCAATTATAGCACTAGGTAAAAATGATTTTTCTGAAAAAACACTATCACTTTATCAAGAAAAACTTGAAAATTCATTTATTATCAAAGATTTAAGAACATACAGGAATTTGATGGGCGAAATTGCCGAAAGAAAAACAGAATTTTTAAAATTCTATCCGGAAAAAATTAATGAATTCTTTGATATGTTTTCAACTACAGACAGTATCCCCAAACGCGAAAAATATCACAAATTTATAAAGAAATTTTTTAAAGAAAGAAAAATTTCCGAATTGTTCAAAGATATTTGGGCGGCAATAAAATTATTATGGAGTATTTTAGTTAAATGAGCGATATAGAAAACAAACTGTATACCGTAAAATACACACCCGACAGTGAATCTCATCTGCTTCCTGTTCAAGAATGCTGCCGTATATGCGAATCTAAAATCTGTACAATAATTTGCCCGGCAAATGTCTATGAATGGGACGAAAATAAACAAAAACTAATTGTCAAATATGAGAATTGCCTAGAATGTGGTGCTTGCAGAATAGCTTGTCCTGATTCTTCTTTGGGTTGGGAATATCCAAAAGGAAATAAGGGAGTAATGTTTAAACAGGGTTAATATTCTATGAAAAAGATTGAGCTTTTGGCGCCTGCCAAAGATAAAAAAACAGCTTTTGCGGCAATAAATTCCGGATGTGACGCAATTTATATCGGAGCATCTGATTTTGGAGCAAGAAAAAAAGTTCCGAATTCTCTTGAAGATATAAAAGAAATAGTAGAATACGCTCACAAATTTTATGTAAAAGTTCATGTAACCGTGAACACTATCTTGGATGACAAAGAACTTGTGCAAGCACAAAAACTTATTCAAAAACTATATGAAATAGGAGTAGATGCCATAATAGTTCAAGATATGGGAATATTCGAACTTGCCATTGAAGGAAAACTTCCGCCAATTGAACTGCACGCAAGTACTCAATGCAACAACAGAACTTTAGAAAAAGTAAAATTTTTTGATAATTTAGGCGTTTCGAGAGTCATTTTGGCAAGAGAACTATCACTAAAACAAATTGAAGAAATCTGTAAAAATGTAACAACTGACATTGAAACCTTTGTTCATGGTGCATTATGCGTTTCATACAGCGGTCAATGCTATTTAAGCTTCTTTATAGGCGGACGTTCCGCAAACAAAGGTGAATGCGCTCAAGCATGCAGAAAAAAGTATTCACTAATTGATGAAAAAGGTAATACAATTGCTAAAAATAAATATTTGTTGAGTCTGAAAGATTTTAATGCTTCAAATCATTTAAAACAGCTAATTGATGCAGGTTTAAAATCATTTAAAATTGAAGGCAGATTAAAAGATGAAAATTACGTCAAAAACGTTGTTGCATATTACAGAAAAGAAATTGATAAATATGCAGACAAAACATCATCAGGCAAAATATTTCCTGATTATGAACCGGATGTAAATAAAAGCTTTAACAGAGGTTTTACGGATTATTTTTTAGAAAAACGAAAGGAATGTTTCAATTTTGAAACTCCTAAATCAATGGGGGAAAAACTCGGAAAAGTAATTGCCGTTCATAAAAATTATTTTGAAATTGATAATAAAAAAATAAAACTTAACCCGCAAGACGGATTATATTTTGAAAATTCCGGCTGTTTAATCAACAAAACAGACGGCGATAAAATTTTTCCAAACAAAATGGATGGTATAAAAATAGGAATAGATATTTATAGAAATTTAGATGCCAATTTTGAAAAAAGTTTGTCTAATACAAAAACAAAACGAAAAATTATTATGGAATTTATTATAAAAGACGGTATTTTATACGCATCAGATGAGGATGGAAATTCTATAAATACAACCCTGCCTAGAGGAGAAATCCCTAAAAATCTCGAAAAAACAAGAGATAATTTTATATCTCAATTGAATAAAACAGGAGAGAGTGATTTTTTTGTAAAAAATATTAGCATAACAGGGGATTTGCCGTTTTTGCCGGTTTCTAAAATTAATGAAATTAGGCGATTTGCACTTTCAAAACTTATGGAAAAAAGATTAGAAAATTTTCCAAAAACTACACAAAAAAAATTATCACCTGCCAAATATCCGGACAAGGAACTTGATTATAGAGCAAATATACATAATAATACGGCAAAAATTTTTTATGAAAATTGCGGTTGTAAAATTTGCCAAATGTCTGCCGAATCAGGTTCAAAAGCCAAGGAATTAATGCGAACAAAACATTGCCTAAAATTTGCATTTAATATGTGCAAATCTGACAAAAAATTATATCTAATTGATGAAAAAGAGCAAAAATATGAATTGAAATTTGATTGCCAAAATTGTGAAATGGTTATCCTTCACCCTTAAGAAAATTTGTACAAACGCTCATAAATCTTGCCGGTTCATCAAGATACAAGTCTTCTGCATGGATACCGTTTTCAAATAATTCATATTTTTTTTTTTATATAGCTTTTTCATATAAAGCCTTCGTATGATAAAAACATATAGTAGGATCTTTTTTTCCTGCAATAAATAAGATCGGAACTTTTATATTTTGAACTATATCAATGGGTTTAACCTTTTTTCTTATAATTAGTGAAGGTCTGACAGACAGCCAGCGTTTTAATTCAAATTTTTTAAAAGTCGGAACAAATGCTTCAGGTCGCCAAAACTGATTTTCTATTTTATTAAATTCATCAGGAGCAGAAATCGCAATTATTTTATCAACATTACAAAACTGTGCCCCATGAATTAAAACAAGTGCCCCGCCAAGTGAAAATCCTGCCAAATAAACCTTTGAATAGGATTTTTTTGCATAATCAACAACAGCTTTTAAATCGAAATTTTCCTTTGATGTAAATGTATAAAAACCTGAACTGCACCCATGTCCTCTGAAATCAAGCGATATTACATCAAAATCGCGAGCAAATTCTCTTGCCATAGAATCAAAAGCGCTGCTGTCTTTTGTCATAAACCAGCCCGGAGCAAGAATTATAACCTGATTGTGATTTGTTTGATAATGATTTATTGCTATTTTTATATTGTCATCCGTTTTTAAAATTTTTTTAAACATAACAATATTATATAACTATTTTTTTTAAAAGTTGCAAATTTTTTTTTGTTTGGGTTATATTATTATCACTATGACAAATGTAACAAGAGAAGAAAAATCATCAAAAATAAAAGCCCCTATTGTAGATGCCCTAAAAGTTGCATATGACAATCCTTCATATCAATTTCATATTCCCGGACATACAAAAGGAAACGGCGTTTTGCCTGATTTTAAAAAACTCATAGGCAGCAAGGCTCTCTCTGTTGATACTACAGACGAATTTGACGGGCTTGGAACTTTGCACCCTGCAACAGGTCCTATCAAAGAAGCACAAGAATTAGCAGCAAAAGCTTTTGGAGCTAAAAAGACATTTTTCTTATTAAACGGTTCAACTGCCGGCAACCTTGCACTTGCAATGGGATTGACCAAAGAAGGCCAAAAAATTATTACAAACAGAAACTGTCACCGCTCAATTTTAACCGGAATGATTATTTCTGGTGCAGAACCGTTATGGCTTGTCCCAAATCGCTTTGAACAATGGGGGATTTGGGGAAATGTCACACCGGAATCTGTAGAAAAAATGCTTGAAGAAAATAAAGATGCAGGTATGGTTTGGATTACAAATCCAACATATGAAGGAGTAGTTTCTGATATAAAATCAATTTCTAAAGTTTGTAAAAAATACAATGTTCCTTTAATAGTGGACGAAGCTCATGCTTGTTTGTGGAATTTTAATAATCATCTCCCAACTTCAGCTTTAAAATTGGGAGCTGATGCTGTCGTTCATTCTTTGCACAAAACCGGAGGAAGTATGAGCCAAAGTTCCATGCTTCATATTGCGGAAAATTCTATTTTAGATGTTGACGCCGTAGAAAAATCTTTGAAACTTTTACATACAACAAGTCCGTCATTAATGCTTCTGGCAAGTTTGGATGCAGCAAGGGCAAATCTTGAAAGCCCAAGAGGAAGAAAACAGCTCGAACGCGCCGTACAAAACGCAAAGTATTTGAGGCGCGAAATAGACAAACTTGAACATATCCATGACTTAAAACCTGATTTTGGATACAAAACAGACATAACAAAAGTATTTATAAAAGATGACAGACTATCAGGAAAACGTTTGGAATCTATTTTGGAAATTGATTTTAATATAGAAGTTGAAAGCGCATCAGATGCAGGACTTTTGATTTTATCAAATATTGGAAACACAAGAGCAGATATGCAATATCTTGTAAAATGTCTTCAAAAAATAGATCAAACAAATTATTCGGATATATGTTATCTCGAAAATAAAAAATACATGCCTATGCTCACTCCCATTATAAAAATGACATTACGGGAAGCCTTTTATTCTCACAAAGAAGTCATTCCAAAGAGTGAAGCAATAGGCAGAATTTCAGCTGAAGTAATCGCTGAATGCCCACCGGGGATATCAGTTTTATTACCCGGTGAGCTGATAACAGAAGAACATATTCCTTATTTAGTTGATTACGAAACTATAGAAGTTATAAAATAGCTATTTGTTTTCAGGTAAACAAGTTCCAAACTGACAATTAGCATCATAATCACTTGATTCCGGGCTAAATTTTTCCGGTTGATTTGTTGTATGAACATTTGTACCATAAGGAGTAACTATTTGAGGCTGAAAAGAATCTGTCCTTTGTAATTTTTGTAAATTATTCGGTACAAGCTTATCCCTCAATGTATTTGCTTCAAAGTTTAAAGGAGCAGCACAAGCCTCGCCTGTTATTGAACAAACCGCAAAAACAGGAAGCGAAATAAAAGATAACAAAAATACAAATATAATCTTTTTCATATTTATCCCTTTCTTTAATTTGATATTAAAATAATTCAATTTGTTTTTCATTACCAAAAAGTAGCAAAAAATATTTTTAGCATTTTTTAAAAATACAAAAAGGAGAAAACATGAATAACATATCTTTTCAAGGCAGAACAGAATTTATAATAAACCCTGGAATATCAAGAATAATTGATAAAGCATCACAAAGTAGTATCGCCAAATTAGATAAATACAGCAATTCTAGAATATTTTTACGCAGAGCGGCTGCAATTAAAACAGATCCGGAACATTTAACAGTTATTATGAAAAATGAAAAAAACGGGTTTGTCAAATATGTACCATTGAAAGATGATATTGAAGAAATACTTTATGACATCCATACTAAAATAGAAACTTTGAAAAAAAGTGCCCAAAAAGATAATCTTACAGCTTGGATTCTGGGTGGTACTAAAGTCAGAGAAGAAAAAGGTAATCGAATTATAAAAGTATTAAATGAAATTGCCGATATTTTATGCGACAAAAAAGATATAGATACATCTATTCTCGTCGGCAGTAATACCGGTGAAGAAACATATCTGATTCGTTCAGGAGTAAAACAACTAAAATTAAGTCTAGATAAAAAATTGAAACCGAAAGCCAATTTAGAAGAAAACCTTGAAGATATATTTGATATTGTAGAATTAAACAAAACAAATTTATCTTATACAATTTAGTTTTTTGGGGCATTTTGTTTTTGATAAAACTTCAGCAAACGGTATAATAGGCTCCATTTTATATCCGCAATCATCAGCTAATGCTCCGCCCATTGAAAATAATTCTTCTTGCGGATAACGCCTGCATATACCCGGGCGGGTTTTGTGAATTTTACATTTGTGAGTCTCAGAATCTAAATTCTGACATTCAAAAATCAAACCAATTTCATCCTTGCCAATAACTTTTAAATAAGTATAAAATCTATGTAAATATTGAAGTTTTTCAAATTCTTTCTCATCTTGAATAACATGTTTATAATGTTTTACATAAATTTGAGTGCAACATTTGCCGCATGCATTGCATTTTCCTGTTCTGTAATATTTCTTTTGCAATATTTTTGATAAAAAGAATTTTCTGAGTTTTTCAAACATACTAATATAATAACATAAAGTTTTGTAAACTTTTTATTTGAATATAGCAATTCTAAATCTTGAGGGTAATTATAAAAAATGTAAAATCAATCATAATTACTATAACATAACCAAAATAACCAACCTTGACCTCAATATGAGGTCTTTTTTTTGCTTTTATACATATTTATAATACAATTGAATTTGTAACTATAAGGAGGTTAAAATGGCAAAATTTGTTTGTACAGTCTGTGGTTGGTCAATAGAGAGCGATAAAGCACCTGACAGATGCCCGTTATGCGGAGCAACAACATTTAATGAAATCGGCGGAACAAACGGAAAAGTATACGCCTGCGAACACAAAGTAGGTGACGGAAAAGTTGAAGACAAAGAAATTATGGATGGTTTGAGAGCAAACTTTGCAGGTGAATGTACAGAAGTCGGTATGTATCTTGCAATGGCAAGAGTTGCTGAAAGAGAAGGATACCCTGAAGTTGCAGAAGCTTATAAAAGATATGCATTTGAAGAAGCTGAACACGCATCTAA
>CACYCU010000158.1 GCA_902772945.1 uncultured bacterium
AAAGGAAGCTATCAAGACTTCATCAGATCAGAAGGTCGTTACAAATCATTAATGAAGACAAATCCGGAAGCTGCAGAAAGCTTATACGCTCAAGCAGAATCCGATGCTGCAAAACGTATGGAAGTATACAAAGCAGTTGGCGAATTAATGAAATAAAATAAGAAACCCTCCATCGGGGGGTTTCTTTTATAATAAAAAGCGACAGCAAATGCTGTCGCTTTTTTATTTAAAATAATATTATAAATTGCTCATAGGATTATGCAACAATTCTATATCTTCTCTATTTTTTGGATCTTGCATTAAAAAGTCATTCTCAACTGACAATTGAGCTAATCTTTTTTGGGTAATGTCAGCTTGTTCTTCTTTTAACGCATTGTAATTCTTCGCAAATTCATTATTAAATCTGCTTGTACTTCCTATTGAATGGAACAGACCGCCAAACAACAATGCAGTCGGAGCCCAGTCAAGAGCTGTTGCTGCTATATCTTTAAGAGCAGCCGGAGTTTTATCAGCCCATCTCAAGACTCTTTGTTTTGCATTTAATATTGTATTGTTCTTATTCAAAAATCTGTTTGCTTTTCCTGCAAATTTTTGTAAATATTCAGGAGCTTTTATTTTGCCTAATTTAACAGCGCCTTTATTCACAAGCATAACTGCACCTATGCCTGCAGCCAACAAACCTGCAAATGATAAGAAAGGATGTTCTCTATCAAAATTTCTAACTTCAGATGAATTCTGAGCTAATTTATTTTTTGCAAATCCCAGCATATCAATTGAAGCTAATGCTGCAGTCCAAACACCTGCGACCTTTAATCCTTCTGCAGCGCGGGCCGCTAAGCCTGAAACTTCTTTTGAAAAGATCCTTGTATTACCGCCTTTTCCTAATACTGCAGTAGCTAAACCTGCTGCTATAGGAGCCGAATAAAATAGAGCATTTGTAATTCTTTTGCTCTTTTTGTGATTATATCTTGATGCCGTCTCCATATAAGCTATATCTCTGACAGCATTGTCATTCAAAGAGATTATAGCATCCTCAGCATCACGAATTCCATTAAAATTTGGACCTATTGCTGATATTTGCATACACACACCTTTCGCACTTGGAAAACTATTATACAATAACAAAACCCAAAAGTAAAATTTTTTGCTAATTTTTACATCCTTTGTTAAAAATATTTACAATTATTTTTATTTTAATTATCATACATTTATGAAAAGCTTTTACATTCACTCCATGGGGTGCAAATCTAACCAATTTGAAGGTTCTATAATAAAAGAAAATTTAGAAAAAAACGGATTGTTTGAAGTCAACAAAATTGAAGACGCAGACATATATATTTTAAATTCTTGCAGTGTAACTCACAAGAGCGACAATGAAGCCTTGTATCTTTTAAGGAATGCAAAACATAAGAATCCGAATATTATTAATTTGCTCACAGGCTGTGCTGCACAAATAGAAAAAGAAAAGTTGCTTGAATACGATTTTGTTGATTTGGTTGTGGGAAACGACGAAAAATTGGATTTATATAAAATTTTAAACCAAGACCAAACTGTCAAATGTTTTGCAAAAGACATTATGAATGTATCAGAGTTTAATAAAACAGTTCTTGAAGATACTACAAAAACAAGAGCAAGTCTAAAAATTCAAGACGGATGTGATAACAGATGTTCATACTGTATCATTCCATTTGCCAGAGGAAAAAGCCGCAGTGCAGATATTGATTTTATTACAGAGCAAATAAACAGGTTTGCAAATCATGGATTTAAGGAGGTTGTTTTAACAGGCATCCATATTGGACAATGGGGAAAAGATATAGGTTATAAATTTATAGATTTGATAAAAGAAATTGAAAATACAGATATCAAAAGATATCGTCTGGGATCTTTAAATCCTTTAGAAATTGATGAGGAATTACTTGAAAATTTAAGAATTTCAGAAAAATTTTGTCCGCATTTTCATCTATCACTTCAATCTGCCTGCGACAAAACTTTGAAATCTATGAACAGGTTTTATAAAGTAGAAGATTACCTAAAACAAATAGAAAAAATTAATAAAATATTCAACCTGCCTTTTATAGGCAGCGACATAATTACCGGTTTTGCAGGAGAAACTCAAGAAGATTTTGACATAACAGTAACTAATTTAAAACGTTCCGGCTTAACGCAGATTCACACTTTCCCTTACTCAGTCAGAAAAGGAACAGCGGGTGCAAATTTTGAAAACCAAATACCGGAAAGTATAAGACAAGAGAGAGCTGAAATTGTAAAAAAAATCTCATCAGAAAAATTAAACAAATTTATTAACAATAACATAGGAACAACCCAAGAGATAATAGTTGAAAAGAGCTCTGATAAAAAATCAAATTTGTTAAAAGGTATTACCAGAAACTACCTCACCGTATTGCTCAATTCCGATAACAATGATTTAAAAAACACCATTCAAAATATAAAAATTATTAAATACGAAAACAATAAAATATATGGAGAAATAATATAACTATTCACATTTCTTTTACATTATTGTATAATCTTTAGGAAGGGAAATTTATGGGATATAAAATACTGTCAAAAAAAGAAATTTGTCCGAATCAATTTGAAATTACAATTGATGCTCCTTACGTCGTAAGAAACGCAAAAGCCGGACAATTTATAATATTTCGAGCAGACGAAAATTCGGAGAGAGTTCCGCTAACAATTGCAGATGTGGACAAAGAAAAAGGGGAACTAACTCTTGTATTTATGGCCGTTGGTTTCTCAACTAAAAAACTTGCGGCACTCAATCCGGGAGAAGAAATTCATGATATTGTAGGGCCTTTAGGACAACCTACACATATCAAAAAATACGGAACTGTCGTATGTCTTGCAGGCGGCTACGGTGCTGCACCTTGTTATTTAATTGCAAAATCATTTAAAGAAGCGGGAAATAAAGTCTACATGATTATGGGTGCAAGAAACAAAGATTTAATATTCTGGCAAGATAAAATGAAAGATGCCTGTACAGAACTATTTATCACAACAGATGACGGCTCCTTAGGCGAAAAAGGATTTGTCACTCAAGTTTTAGAAAGGATTATAAAGTCAGAAAAAGTAGATTATGCAATCGCCGTAGGACCTATGCCAATGATGAGAGCAGTGGCTGATTTAACTCGAGATAAAGGGATTTATACTGAAGCAAGCATGAATCCAATCATGGTTGACGGGACTGGCATGTGCGGAGCTTGCAGAGTTACGGTCGGCGGAGAAACCAAATTTGCCTGCGTTGACGGCCCTGACTTTGATGCCCATAAAATCGACTTTGATGAAGTTATAAACAGAACAAAAATATACAAGGATCAAGAAAGAAAAAGAGATGAAAATTGTAATCTATTAAGGGGGAAAAATGTCTAAAGATATACCGTTTTGTCCGTTAATGAGTGCCGGTTCAGACATTGATAAAGTTTGTACACTTGAAAGATGCGCTTGGTTTGTTCCTAGTGTAAAAAAATGTTCAATGTACATGCTCGCATATAACGCACTACAAGAAGCAACATTAAGACAGAAAAAATGAATATAATAGTATGTATTAAACAGGTTCCTGATACTAATGATATCAAATGGACAGAAAATAACACAATGCAAAGAGAAGGTGTTGAAAGTATTATCAACCCCTACGATTTGTATGCGTTGGAAGAAGCTTTTAAAATAAAAAAGGACAAACCCGATACAAAAATTACCGCACTAACAATGGGACCAAATCAGGCTGAAAGTGTGCTAAAAAAAGCTATTGCTCTCGGGTGTGATAAAGGAATTTTATTATCTGATAAAAAATTTGCAGGTGCAGACACTTATGCGACGGCAAAAACTATTGCAAGCGCAATTAAAAATAAATTAGGGAATTTTGATTTAATACTATGCGGTCAATTTGCTATCGACGGCGACACGGCTCAAACCGGTCCTGAAATTGCAGCACAATTAAAAATACCGCAAGTAACTTTTGTAAAAGAGCTTGATAAAGTTGACGGAGATTCTGTCTATGCAAACAGAGAACTGGACGAGGGTATTGAAACTATTAGGGTAGAATTTCCTGCCTTGATTTGTATACTAAAAGGTTATAAAGAAACTTCAAGAGCAACAATAAACGGAATAAAAAGAGCAAATGAGTCTGTAATAACAATTTATTCATCAGAAGACATCGGAATCTCTCCTGAACAAACAGGGATTAAAGGCTCTCCCACTTATGTAAGTAAAGCTTTCAGACCTGAGCATAACAGACAATGTTTGTTTGCGGAAGATGTTAATACTTTAGCTTCAAAAATAAAGGAATATATCTATGAGTAGTATTCTAATTTATGCAGAGGTTACAGAAGATAATTATATTCATACGGTAGTTTTTGAGCTCGCAAATAAAGCGCAAGAGCTGTCTCAAAAAATTAATAATGCAGAGATTATAGCGCTGCTTATTTGTAAAACGGGCTTATCCGAAAACTACAAAGAAGCTTTCTCGAATTCCGGATTTGACAAAATATACATAGTAGAAAATGACAGATATACACACTACTCAACAGAATTATACTCAAAAGCTGCAATTGACGTCATTTCTGAAATAAACCCTGATATAATTCTTATCGGAGCAACAACTCAAGGTAGAGATCTTGCTCCAAGAATTGCTGCTACCATGCATACAGGCTTGACGGCAGATTGCACAGGACTTGATATAAACGAGCAAGGCAAACTGGCTGCAACTAGGCCAACATTTGGCGGGAAATTAATGGCAACAATCTTAAGCCGTACATTACCTCAAATGGCAACTGTCAGACCAAAAGTCTTTAAACCTGCAGATAAAAACAATACAAAAAACACACAATTCATCTACAAAGATATTGATATATCTAGTATTAAACGGAAAGTTGAATTTATAGGATTTGTAAAAACTTTAAATTCCGCAATTAATGAATTGGACAGTGCTGATATTATAGTTGCAGGCGGCAAGGGTATGAAAAACGAGGCAGGGTTTGAGCTTGTAAAAAGCCTTGCAGCTAAACTTGGAGGAGTTGTTGCTGCCAGCCGAGATGCTGTCGAAATGGGACTTGCACCACAAAGTATCCAAGTTGGTCAAACTGGAAAAACAGTAACACCAAAACTTTATATTGCATGCGGAATTTCCGGAGCGATTCAGCATACTGTCGGAATGGAAAATTCCGATAAAATTATTGCAATAAATTCAGATAAAAATGCCCCTATTTTTGGCATTTGCGATTACGGTATAGTAGGAGATGCATTTGAAATTATCCCCGAACTCATAAAAAACCTTTAAATTTTTGTGCTAATATAAAAATATGAAAAGGAGAAATTTTTATGAATAAAGTTGTTGTTGGAGCACAATGGGGAGACGAAGGGAAAGCTAAAATTACAGATCTTTTAGCTCAAGATGCTGATTTAATAATTCGTTATCAGGGCGGATGTAACGCAGGTCATACTGTTGTTGCCAATAACAAAACTTTTAAATTTCACCTAATACCGTCAGGAATTTTATACAAAAATAAAACTTGTTTTATAGGCGCAGGCACGGTTATTCTTCCAGAATATTTTGAAGAGGAAATTAACGGTTTAATAAAAGAAGGAATAGATGTTTCAGGTTTAAAAATTAATCCTTTGGCATCAATTACAATGCCTTGGCACACAGAAGTTGATGGATATTCTGAAAATACCGCAGGTAAAGGCAAAATAGGAACAACAAAAAAGGGTATCGGGCCGACATACACTGACAAAATGGCCAGAATTGGCTTAAAAATAGAAGATTTATATTCGAAAGATGCTCTCAGTGAAAAACTCGACATTATACTACCATTAAAAAACAAGCAATTAAAAGAATTATACGGTTTAAAAACGTACTCAAAAGAAGAAGTTTTGAGCTTATGTGAAAAATATGCTGAAATTTTCCGTCCATATGTTTGCTTTGATTGGCAAAAAGTTTTAGAAGATGCAAAAAGAGAAAATAAAGCAGTCCTTTTTGAAGGTGCACAAGGCGTTATGTTGGATGTTGATTATGGAACATACCCGTTTGTAACTTCATCTAATCCTATTGGAGGCGGTGCATCAACAGGCTCAGGTTATGGCCCCAAAATGATAGATGAAGTAATCGGAGTTGCAAAAGCATACGTTACAAGAGTTGGGGAAGGACCTTTTGTTACCGAACTTAAGGATAAGACAGGAGATCTTATAAGAGAAATAGGACACGAATACGGAGTAACAACCGGCAGAGCAAGAAGATGCGGTTGGTTTGATGCTGTAACTATGAAATACGCTGTTTTAGTCGGAGGATTAACCTCTGTCGCATTGACAAAAATTGATGTATTTGACAGCTTTGATGAAATAAAATTATGCACAGCATATAAAGACAAAAGAGATGGCAAAATTTATAAAAGCTATCCTACAGATGTATTCATTCACAAATATCTGGAACCTATATATGAAACTCATAAAGGTTGGAACAAAGAAATATCAAATATAAAAGATTTTGCAAGTTTACCGAAAGAATGCAAAAATTATCTTGCAAGGCTTGAAGAACTTTTAGAAGTTCCTATTTCAATTGTAAGCGTGGGCCCTGACAGAGAACAAACTATTTTTTGTAAATAGATCTAATCTTTCAATACATGTTTTTGTTTTAACGATATAGATTTATTTGTTTTATCAGATTTATTGTTACCTAACGCCCATCTAAAGCCAAAGGTAAGAGAAATACCGTTACGTCCGCCATTGCGAATTACAGCTTGTCCGTATGCAGAATATTTATCTTTCCAACATCTTTGCAAACCTAAACCATATTCTACATACGGCTTGATATGCATATGGGGCAGTTCCATACCATTAGCTTCTGCATTTGTTATATTTAACAAATTCCATACCATACCAACTGTTGCATATGGCTGCCATCCGTTTATATTACCTATAAATCGTATATTTGGATTTAACTGAATTGTATGAAGAGGATCTGATTCTATTTTTACACCGGCTGCATTTGTATAATCAAAACTGTTTACCATTGTATAGCTCATAAAAAATCTGGGTTGAATAATAAATTTGCCATCATTAAATTCGAAATTATATCCGGTTTTAGAACCAATACCCGCCATTAACATTGCCATATCTTCATGACCATACATAGTGTCCGAAGATGATACACCTGCGCCGGCTGTTGCTGTTAATGCTGTCCATAAATTCCCTTTATAAAAGGTTTCTGTCAAACCAATAACGCCGCTATTTAATGTTGTATCTACATGGTTATAATTTAATTGAGCTCCATTGTATCCTAAATATACCGTTCCAACGTTTGCCCAACCATGTTTTAGCTTTTTAAAATCTGAATCTGCACCTATTAATGTTCCATATATTATTGCATCAACTGTAGGACCATTTTTAAGGTCGATATTTTCAAAAGATGTATATGGTTTTACCCAAATACCTTTGTTGTTTAGTTCATTATCCGAATAATTTAGGTTTGAATTAAAATCTGTTGATGCTACTGCATAGTTATTTGCATTAATTAATGCAAAACGGGAAGTTTCAGGCAATTGTGAAAATACATCCGCATGTTCAAAAGCGTAAATCAAAACCTGATTCATAGTTGTTTGACCTGCGGCTTGTGTTACGACATCGGTCGACAAGACAGATGGATTATATCCTTTTTCATTTCTTGAAAAGACAAAATGTCCATCTGAACCGTATTTATTTTCTTCATAGGAAACGTCGTATTCAAATACTTTTCCTATCGCTTTTTTTACAGGAGATTTTACTGTACTTTTAAAAGATTTATCTGCAAAAGGAACTGGTGTAATCAAATCTTGACCGTCAGATGTCAGTGTCATTGATTTTACATTTATTGTTCCTGCATTTGAGCCGTTGTAGCTGTTTGCACTAATTCTACCCATTTGTTTATTGGCCAAATCTACTTGAACATTGTCTATATTAATAATACCGCCATTCATACCAAATGTTTGAAAATGGAGAGGAGCAGTAGTCAAAGAGCCGATATTCAAGGTTCCTGAGTTCATTGTCAAGGAATTTAGCGCATCAGGTTGGTTTAAATATTCCATTCCGTTTGTATAAGTTGTGACGTCATTATGTGAAATATTCGCATTGTATACACT
>CACYCU010000159.1 GCA_902772945.1 uncultured bacterium
GACAGTAAATGTACCATCTCCATTATCAAGCAAAAATTCGTGAGATTTTGTACATAAAATTTTTTCCGTAATACTCATTAATTTCTCCTTATCTAAAATTTTATCTTATTTCTCTTTGTCACAAATGGTTTTGTAACCACCTGTGCTTCATGCAACTTTTCTCTTATCATAACTTGAACATTTGTCCCTGCGCAAATTTCTTTATCATTTTTAACATATGCGAGCGCAATATTTTCTTTTAAAGTCGGTGAAGGAGCTCCGCTTGTAACATGTCCCACCTTTTCGCCTTTAAAGTAAACTTCATATTCATGTCTTGCTATGGATTTGTCAAGCATTTTTATAGCTACTAATTTTTTTGAAGTTCCGTTAGCAATTTGATTCATAATAACTTCTTTGCCATTGTAATCTTCTTTTTTATCTTTCGGAACTGACCAAGACAAACCTGCTTCAATCGGAGTTGTATTTTCATCCAAATCGTTTCCGTACAGATGTAATGCAGCTTCTAATCTCAAAGTATCACGCGCACCTAATCCGATTGGCTTTATACCAAAATTTTTACCATATTCCAAGATTTTATCCCACAAATATTCTGAGTGATGGTTCTCAACAAGAACTTCATACCCATCTTCTCCGGTATATCCTGTACGAGAAGCCAAAACTTTTATTCCTGCTATTGTCGCAGGTTTTATAGAGAAAGATTCCTGATGAGTAGTTAATCCCATAGCTCGCATAAGTTCATCTGCTTTCGGACCTTGTACGGCTAAAAGTGAATAATTATGAGATTCATTATTTATTTTAACATCATATTTTTTACTGCATCTGACCATCCAGTTCAAATCTTCATCTATTCTGGATGCATTGCAAATTACAAGATATTCTAAAATGCCAAGCTTGTAGATTATCAAATCATCAATTAATCCGCCATTCTTATTTGGAAGTTGGCAATAGACAGCTTTTTCATAATCAAGTTTTGAAATATCCTGCGGGACAATACTATTCAAAAACTCAAGAGAATCTTTTCCGGAAACAAACACTTCACCCATATGAGAAACATCAAAAAGTCCTACATTTTCTCTAACTGTATTATGTTCTTCAATAATAGATGTATATTGAACAGGCATATGCCATCCTGCAAAATCCACCATCTTCGCACCCAACTGAACGTGTTTGTCATGTAAAAAAGTCTCTTTAGTCATAATAATCTCCCCCATATAAATTTTCCATATAATCAGACTTGTTGTCAAGAAAATTGTTGAGTTTTATGACTTTTTATTTTTAAATCAGACAAAAACAAAGTTTTAAAAATTCAGTTTAAACTTCTGCAATTTTTTTATAAAGTTCAATTTGTTTTTCAGTAATGTTTTTTGGAATAACTATTTTTATCTTTGCATTAAGATTTCCAAACCCGCCTTTTACTGGCAACCCAAGACCCTTAAGCCTCAAAAACTGACCTGAAGAAGTTTTTGGAGGAATTTTTATCCCGATTTTACCATGCAGCGTTTCAATATCCTTTTTGCAGCCCAAAACAGCTTCAGGCGGAGTAATTTCTATTTCTTTTGTTAAGTCAGAACCATTAATTTCATATTCACTGTCTTTGAAATTTATAACAAGATACAAATCTCCCTTTCTTCCATACGCATCGGTTTGACCTTCTCCTTTTATTCGAATTTTTTTACCTTCTGAGATTTCAGGAGGCAGTTTAACTTTTATTGTTTTGGGTTCAGTTTTTATTCCTGTACCGCCGCAATTTGAACAGTATCCGCCGCCATGGCATTGAGTGCAGCGTTCCATGTTATTATAAGTTACCTTAATAGGTTTTTTGTCAAATATATCTTTTGCAGTTATATTTAATGTTTTTGTAATATCAAGATTTTCTAACGGAGGAGTTTCCGTTCTTCTTCGTCTGCCGGAAGTTTGTTGAGCTCCGCCAAAATCAAAACCGCCAAAATTCATTCCTTGCGTTGATCTGCCGCCACCCATCATATCGCCAAACAATGAACTAAAGAAGTCTGAAAAACCGCCAAAATTTTGACCGTCAAAATTAAATTGATAGCTTTGACCGCCAAATCCAAAATTTTCAAAACCAGGCGGCGGGGTGTAACTTTGACCTCCTTGCCAATTAGAGCCTAAACTATCATACCTTTGACGTTTTTGTTTATCACCCAATACCTCATATGCTTCATTTATGTCTTTAAATTTGCTTTCGGCTTCTTTTGTTTTATTAACATCCGGGTGAAATTTTCGAGCAAGCTTTCTGTATGCTGATTTTATTTCAGCATCAGTTGCATCTCTTTTTACGCCTAATATATCATAATAATCTTTATATTCCATATATTTTATCTCCTACTATTATAATAATAGTAAAACTTGAAAACATTGAATTTATTAATTTTTTTTTAAGGTTTTTAATATTTACATAATAAATATTATATAAAGTAGATAAGTAGGATATGTAGGAAGTCCTAATAGGTGATCTTATAATCACTACTTAACGAAACGTTAACAGAACGAGCATTGTTTGAGCGTAGCGAGTTTGCTCGTTTAGGGTTGAGTAGTGATTAACGGTTATGGCACCGTTTTTCTTTTCTCAATTTCTTTCTCTTTGCGTTGCACAAAATCAAAGAGAAAGAAATTGAGTGCTGGGTTTAAGGGGATAACTCCCTTAAGAAAATATTATATTTATATGTTCAAATAATATAAATTATGTATTTATTTAATGAGCATGCAATCTCCGTAAGAGAAAAATCGATAGTTGTTTTCGATA
>CACYCU010000160.1 GCA_902772945.1 uncultured bacterium
CTACTGATCGTCGCCTTGGTGGTCCATTACACCGCCAACTAGCTAATCAGATGCAGACTCATCCTTGAGCACCGGAGTTTTCAAGATTAGTATTTCAACTAAGCTCATATGGGGTATTAGCAGGAGTTTCCCTCTGTTGTCCCCCACTCAAGGGCAGATTCTCTACATATTACTCACCCGTCCGCCACTTTCCACTGACCGAAGTCAGCTTCTCGTTCGACTTGCATGTATGAAGCACGCCGCCAGCGTTCGTCCTGAGCCAGGATCAAACTCTCCATTGTCAGAAAGTTATGATTCTCTACTCATTGCTGAGTAGTTTCTCGCTCATTACATTTCGCTAAGCTTATGCTTAACGTGTCCTTTATCATTCGTTTTGAATTAACAAAGTATTGTGTATTCACATAATTAGTTATATGAATTTCAGCTATTCTGTTGTCAAAGTACCGATTTGTTATTTTCGACCGCTTCCGATGAAGCCCTGCTACCGCAGACACAATACTATGATTGGGGTTTACTTTAAATTTGTTTCAGATGCATTATTTATTCGCTAGTGTCATCTGCATTTCTTATCTTATATCAACAATATTTTTTGTCAAGCTATTTATTTTAAGTTATTTAATATTTCTTAACTATGTTGATTTTTAAGGTTCGCTGTGCTCTAGGCACATTCCCTATTCTATGTAAAAGAAATTTTAAAGTCAAGCACAATTTTTTATGTTTTTTATTAGATTTTACACAACTCGCCAAAACCTTTACATATAAGGCGTTTCGAGTTTTACAAAAATTAATATTACAGGATTTTGCATATTTATCATGACTGATTTTTATATTTTTTGTTCCAGATTCATTTTTTTGAATGAGTTCATCATAATAGTTTTAGTATATCATTTATTTAAAAAGGAGAGGAACAATGAAAAAATCTATTATTATTTTAAGTTTAATGATGGCATGCTCATGCGCATGGGCTGATGGAAATGCGTTTACACCGTTAAATTTTGAAGATACGCCAATAAGAACTTCAGCCGCAACAACAACTACTACTACGGTTAATAATGCACCTGTAAAAGTAGATCAAACAGGAAATGCAAAAATGCAAAATGCAATCACTCAACTTGATAATGCTCAAATTGAAGTAAGAAACGAGTTGTTAAATATTAAGACAAAATTTGCAGACGTAGATGCAAAATACCAAACAATCAAAGCTGAGAGAAAAGCCCTTGATAAGCAAATCAGAGGTTTAGAAAGAAGAATTAACAAGATAGATAAACAAAAAGAAAATATAAGAAAAAATATGATATAAAGAAATATCTGCGATATATAAAAACCACCTTTAGGGGTGGTTTTTATATAATATATTTTTTTCGAAATAAGATTATCCTTCACAAAAAAAGATGCCCTTAAGGCATCTTTTTTGTATTGTAAAATTTTCTATTTTTTCTTTTCTGCATTTTCCTTAGCTTTTTTTGCCAAATCTTCACTGTTTTTGAATGATTCTTGAATTCCTTTTTGAACCGTTGACGGATCGTATTCCGGATTTACATATTCAATTTTTGCTTGTTTTTTCAACGAATCTGTAAGTTTATCAATCAATTCAAGTTGTTTTTGGTTTTCTAAATAACCTTTAATGTCATTTTGAACTTTTTCATATGGGTCTGTACCCGCTGTAGCTCTATCTGTAACCATGATAATATGATATCCGTATTGAGATTTTACAATCTTGTCATGGATTGTATTTGGTTTGGTTGAAAAAGCTGCTTTAGAAAACTCTGGAACCATTTCTTCGGCCGCAAAGAACCCTAAATCACCGCCTTTAACAGCAGAGGTTGGATCTTCAGAATTTTCTTTTGCTAATTTAGCAAATTGAGAAGGATCATTCTTTAATTCTGCAAATAATTGGTTTGCCTTTGCTTCTTTTGCTTTCATTTCTTCTGCAACTTTTGCTTTTACAGCCGCATCGTCAAGAGATTTGTTCTTTTCATCTGATTTTATAATTTCTGTAATTTCTTCAGGATTTACTGAAATTAAGATGTGAGAAGCTCTTACTCTTTCTGGATGTTTGAATTTATTAATATTTTTGTTATAAAAATCTTTTGCTTCCGCATCAGATACGCTTGAAGAACCAAGTTCTTTAGCAAGTTTTTTCATCTTAACTTCATTTTTTAAATCATCTTTAAATTGAGCAGATGAAATGTTGTTTTGTTTCAAAATATTGTCTAATTGTTCTTTTGAACCAAGTTTATCAACGATTTCTTTTATAGCGTTGTCAACATCTTCATTTGTAACTTTGATTCCGCGTTTTGCAATTTCTTGGTCAAGAAGAGATTTAATAATCAATTCATTAATAACTCTTTCTTTTATCAAAAGATACATAAAATTGTTTTTATCATTTTTTATATCAATACCCAAAGCCTTCATCATGCCGTTATTAGCTTGTTTGTCAAACATTTCATCAAATTGTCCTTGGGTAATTTTATCATTATTAACTTTAATAATTGCTTCTCCGGATTTAAGTCCGCAGCCGGCAAATAATACCGCAGAAACTGCGAGTGTTGCTAGTAATTTTTTCCCTCTCATTTTTTACTCCTTTTTAAGCTTTATAATCATTAATTGTCTTGTTTATATAATAAAACAAATCTGTTAAAATGTTAAATACTTCTTCAAAGTTTAGGTAAGAATTATTTAATAAAAGTATAGAATTGCCGTCAGTACAAGATTTTGGCGCAATTGTAAATTTAATTTTACGTAAAATTTCTCCGGGTAGTGTCCTTTGAATCATTTTCCATTCCGGTTGTGTAAATGGTGTATAAATCCTGATGTTGTCTTGAGTTTCTCTTATTAACGAAACTTTTACTGTTGTTGCGGATAGTCTTAGTTTGATTAATTTTATTAAATTTTCAACACTTTGAGGCGGACGTGCAAAGCGGTCTTTCCACTCCTCTGTTATATAATCCAATTCGATATCGGATTTTACATCCGCAAGTCGTTTATACTCTATCATCTTTTGTTCTTTCGAACCTACCCATTCATCGGGAATAAATGCAGTAACATTTATATCTATTATTGCAGGATTTGTTTTATCAACAGTTTCCCCCTGAAGTTCTTGAACGGTTTCTTCCAGCAATTGGCAGTATGTATCAAAGCCTACATTTACCATATGACCATGCTGTTTTGTACCAAGGATATTACCAACTCCTCTGATTTCAACATCACGCATAGCAATTTGATAACCGCTTCCCAGAGTTGTAAATTCTTTTATAGCCTTTAATCTCTGCATTGCGTCATGAGTAATCTCTTTAGATTTTGTATAGAAACAGTAACAGTATGCTTGCCTTTGAGATCTGCCGACACGTCCTCTAAGCTGATACAATTGCGCAAGTCCGAATTTGTCAGCGTTATGGATAATCATTGTATTAGCGTTTGGAATGTCAATACCGTTTTCAATAATTGTTGTAGCAAGCAGGACATCATACTCTTGGTTTGCAAAATCAATTATAACTTTTTCTAAAACTTTTTCATCCATTTGGCCATGACCGATTGCAATTCTGGCATTTGGAACAAGTTTTTGCAGCTGCATTTTAAATTCGTCAATAGTTTCTACTCGATTATACAAATAAAAAACCTGCCCTTCCCTATCAAGTTCATGGATAATAGCATTTTTGACCATATTTTCATTCCACTCACCGACATAAGTACGAATAGGAAGTCTGTTTTTAGGTGGGGTGTTTATTATTGACATGTCTTTTATGCCGGAAAGCGACATATAAAGAGTTCTTGGGATTGGAGTTGCAGACATTGTTATTATGTCTATGTTTTCCCGTAATTGTTTCAATTTTTCTTTATGTCTGACACCAAATCTGTGTTCTTCATCAATTACAAGCAGTCCCAAATCTTTAAATACTATTCCGTTCTGCAATAGCCTGTGTGTTCCTACAACAACATCGCATTCTCCTGTTGCGAGATGTTTTAGGGTTTCCTTTTGCTCTTTTTGAGAACGAAAACGGGATAAAAGTTCCACATTAACTCCAAAAGGTTTAAACCTTTCTGAAATAGTTTGAAAATGCTGAAATGCTAAAATTGTTGTCGGGACAACAACAGCAACCTGTTTGCCTGATGTTACGGCCTTGAATATACCACGCATTGCAACTTCTGTTTTTCCAAAACCTACATCGCCGCATATAAGTCTATCCATTGGCTGTTCACTTTCCATATCGGCTTTAACATCATTTATTGCTTTCATTTGATCCGGAGTTTCCGTGTATTCAAAGGCTTCTTCCATTTCAACCTGCCAAGTAGTATCCGGAAGAAACTGTATACCTTTTTGCATTTTTCGTTTTGCATAAAGCCTTAAAAGATCATAAGCTACTTGTTCGACTTCTTTTTTGACTCTTGTTTTTGTACTTTCCCAATCTTTTCCGCCCATTCTTGAGAGTTTTGGTTTTATAGTTCCCGAACCTCTATATCGAACAAGAAGGTTTATTTGCTCTGCTGGGATATGTAGTCTATCTTTGTTTGCATACTCTATTGTGAGATAATCCTTTAGTTGTCCGTCTATCTCTTGTTTTGACAGCCCTATATATATTCCGACGCCGTGAATACTGTGAACAACGTATTCTCCTTCTTTTATGTCATTTATGCTTTCTATATATTCGGGTTTTTCTTTATAATAAGAACGTTTTGTTGCAGTGACTTCTTTGGATCTTTTGTTAAACAGTTCCCTGTCTGTCAAAATAATTGTTTTAAAATCTTCAAGAATTGAGCCTGAAGCAGAGATGTTTTCATTGTATTCAACATCAAAAATTTCTTTTTCCGCCAAAATCTCTTTTACCCTATCCGGATAATCTGTTGCTATTATAAATTTGTAGTCTGATTTTTGATAAATAAATTGGGCAATATTATCAAGTCTTGCTCCAAAGTTTTGTACAGGTTGTGAGTCAAATTCAATAATATTTTGAGATTGTTCAACTTGTTCAGAATGTTCAAATATATTGTTATCGATAAAATTGTTTAAACCAACTTTTACAAATCCTGCTATCTCATTAATAAATTCTTCGTATGTATAGTGATTACGCCCTTTTATTTTTGCGTTCATTTCAAGTTTCAGGTTTTCTTGAAGCTGTTCTTCATAATTTTTATCTGTAAATTCATATTTTGAATAGATTTCCGAAGTTTCATCAAGAACAATAATGTAATCTTTTAAATAATGTAATATACTTACTAAATCTTGATTTAAATGATTTTGATAAATTTCAATTCCTTCAAAATATCCGTCTTCATCTTCGTGTTTTATTTCATTAGGAATACCTTTTTCAAGAGTAAATTTATATACAGGCATAATTGTTGCAAATTTTAATTTTTCAATAGATTTTTGAGTTTCATTATTAAAACTTCTTATATCAACGATTTCATCTCCCCAAAGTTCTATTCTCACAGGGTGTTTGTCCAGAGAAAAAAAGTCAATAATATCCCCTCTTATACTAAATTCTCCGATATCACTTACCATTGTTGAACGCTTATAGCCCAAATCAACAAAATTTTGTGCAATTTTTTTGAGATCTATTTCGTCACCGATTTTTAGTGAAATTGTATTTTTTTTATAAAAACTTTCTTTCGGAAATTTTTCCAATAAAACTTTTACCGGAGCAATAACAATTTGGGGCTTTTCTTTCAAAATCCTAACTTGTTCAGCATAATCGTATCTGTTTGGAGAAACTGCTTCATACATAGAGATATTTTGAAATGGTATAATTTCCGCATTTTCTTTGAAAGCTTTTTCCAAATCGTTTTGATATCTGAGAGCATTTTGTTCTGTTGAGGTTATAAACAGAATTTTTTTATCTGTTATTTTTTTGATTTTTGTTATTAAAAAAAGTCTTAAGATTGTTGTTAAACCCGTAACAGCAAACGAAAAAGACCTTGCCAGATTTTTTTCAAACAAAGAATAATTAGGGTTGTTTTCCGGAACTTCTATCTTAAACATAGTAAAATTATATCATAATTATGCTATAATTTTCATATGAAAAGAGCGGTTGTTTTTGCACATTACGATAAGCAAAATATAGTAGATGATTATGTTATATATTATTTAAAAGCATTAAAAGAAATTGCATCTGATATTGTTTTTGTTTCGTGCAATCCTATAGAAAATAAAAATGCTCTTAATGGTTTGGTTTCAAAAATAATTGATGAACACCATGAGGAGTACGATTTTGGCTCGTATAAAAGAGGATATTTTTATTTGAGAAAAAATTTAGACGACTATGATGAATTGATTTTCGCAAACGATAGTTGTTTTGGACCTTTTTATCCTTTATCTAAAATTTTTGAAGAAATGGGTAAACGAGATTGTGATTTTTGGGGAATTTCAAAAAATAATTTTGGTTATAAAAAGTCGGTTAGAAGATTTATTGTATGGCGTCCTCATGTACAAAGTTATTTTTTAGTTTTAAAGAAAAATGTAATAAAATCGCCAGTTTTTGATAATTTTATGAATTCAATAAAACATGAAGACGACAAACGTATTGTTGTATCAAATTATGAAATAGGTTTGTCAGAAATTCTAAAAGAAAATGGATTTAGGTATGAAGTCTTTGTAAATGCTTATGGAAGGATTAATAATATAACTATTTTAAAATGGCGTCAGATTATTTTGAAACATAAAATGCCATTTATTAAATGTTCTCTACCGAGATTAGTAAATAAAAGTTCTACAACTGTTGAAGGTTATCAGGATATTATAAAACAAGTTTCGGATTATCCGGTTGAACTTATTGAAAATAATGTATTAAGAACTCAAGAAATCAAAAACGGAAGGCATACAAGTCCGATTTTTATAAAAAGATTGTTTTTTGATATTTTGGCTGAAATGCCCTTTTTTGTCAGAAAATTTGCTGCATTATTTATTAGTAAATTTTTACCTTTTATTAGAGATTAATTTTTGTTTTAAGTTTTTCTTTATAACTCTTCCTATCCAAAGTATATGCATTAAGGATATTTTGATTATTATCTTATAATTGCCTGTTTGTTTTGAAATATCAAAGTAAGTTTTGTATTGCAAATCAAATGGATTTCTATACGTCGATTTGCTTATATAACTGTTTTGATGTAAACGCCAAAATGTCAATTTATCCGAAATATAATAAAATTTACCCAAATAAGCCATCTGAATCCACAAATGCCAATCTAAAAGGTAATCCAATTTAGGATTATAGCTTATTTTTAACAGATCTGAGCGTTTTGCCATTACTGCCGAAAATGTGAATATTTTATTGTTGTGATAAAATTCATAGAACATATTTTGGGGGTATTGTTTATTTTTTAAAACACTTCTTGTTTTTGCGAGAGCAGTATTGAAGGTTTTAATCCGACTTTCATCCCCAAAAAATTCACAATCATTAAATATAAGATTAACTTCAGGATATTTTTGTGTGATTTCAATTTTTCTTTCTAAATAATCGGATGTTATTTTGTCATCGCTTTCCAAAAATACTACCCAATCTCCTGTGGCTTTTTCAAGTGCTTTATGAATTGTTTTTGAAAGTCCTAAATTTTTTTCATTTACATATAATTTTATTCTGTCATCGTCAAATGATTTTATAATTTCAACCGAATTATCTGTAGAACAATCGTCTACTATTATCATTTCCCAATCGGTATAAGTTTGGTTAATGACAGATTCAATTGTTTCTCTAATATATTCACTATAATTGTAACTTGCAGTAATAATTGAAATCATAAACATATTATACTATAAAATTATAACTTTTTAGTGTTATATTTTTCGGCTGTTTTATCTGCAAGATATTTATTAAACGGTTTGCCGGCAAAAGCTCCTAAGAAAAATCCCAAAATTCCGCAATAAAAAGATACAGCAGGCTTTACATCAGCTCTCGAAACTTTTATAGCATAGCCTCCGATAGCACCTAAGAGCATTCCTGAAAATGCAAGTATAGCTGTGACTATTGAACTATGAGTTTCTCGTTCCTTTATTTCTTTAACAAAATTATCTCTGTTTTCGTTAGATACAGAGTATTGTTTTAGGTTCAGTTTTTCTGCACCGGAAATAGTTTCGTATGTTTGTACAAAACTGCTGCCATTATTAAGATTTCTGGTTTCTACCCGAATAGACATAGCAATAATAAAACCTGTAAATATTTTTTTTGTTATTTACTTTTAAAATAATCACATATAAGTGTTTTTTTATGCGGAATTATATTTCTTATTTTGTCAAACAGTTTATTTGTATCCAAATTTTCTAATTCTTTTTTAAGGATAGCTTTTTCTAAAACGACTTTATTGTACAAATCAGAGCAAATTGAACTTTTGTCTACGTGCTCTTTTAATTTGGCTAATTGAATTTCTTTTTCTCTAATAGATTTGATTAGTTTTCTTCTCACTTCTAAAGACCTTTCGATATTAGAATAAAGCTAATCGCAAAATTTTAAATCGACTTTTTAGTTGATTTAAAGCTAAGCATGTAATAAATCATACTCATAGCCTATTTTTAATGCTTTAATATTTAAAGGCAAAAGGTTTTTTCTGTGAGCAGGAATTACGTTATCCAAGGCTTTCTCGAGAGTTTCTAAACTAATAAGTTTACTTGCTTTGGAAACGATTCCTAATGCAAGTATATTAGCCATTTTTATGTTACCAACTTCTTCTGCTAATTTTGATATAGGAGCAAAAAGATAGTTTATATCAGCTCTTGTTTTAATTTCTTTTATAAGTGAAGAATTGGCAATCATGCATCCTCCTTTTTTTATTTTAGATAAGAACTTATCAAAAGATGCTTGATTTAAAGCAATAACAAAATCAGTATCAGCTTTGTTTACTTCGCTTACTTCATCATCACTTGCAACAATTTCACAATTAACCGTACCGCCACGCATTTCTGCTCCGTATGATGGGTACCAAGTTACATTCAAACCCGCTAACATAAAAGCATTTGCAAGTACTTCACCCGCCAATAAAACGCCTTGTCCGCCAAATCCTGCAATTATAAAATTTCTTTCCATTTTTATTCCTCTACTTAAACTTTAGATATCGCTTTTTCTTGTTCAGTTACATCTTTATATATTCCGGGTTTGAATACCGGCATCATTTCTTCTCTCACTCTGTCATGGGCTTTTTCCGGAGACATTTTCCAGTTTGTCGGGCAAGTTGATAAAATCTCAACAAATCCAAACCCAAGTCCATGTATTTGTGCCTCAAAGGCTTTTTTTATTGCTTGTTTTGCTTTTCTTATATTTGCAACCGTATCAAGTGATACTCTCGCAGAAAAAGCTGTTCCGTCACAAAGAGCAATATGTTCTGCAATTTTTATCGGATAACCGTAATATTCAGTGTTTCTTCCCATAGGAGAAGTTGTAGTTACCTGTCCCAATATTGTTGTAGGCCCCAATTGACCGCCCGTCATGCCATACGTTGTATTATTTATACAAATTGCTGTAAGTTTTTCGCCTCTTAATGCGGCATGCATGCTTTCTGCAAGTCCGATAGATGCAAAATCGCCGTCTCCTTGGTATGTAAACACAATTTTATCCGGCTGTGCTCTTTTAATACCTGTAGCTTCAGCCAAAGCTCTTCCGTGTGGTGCTTCAAGTGCATCGACATTAATAAAATCATAAGTTGTAACAGAACAACCTATTGATGCAGCAAGTATAGTATTTTCCCTTATACCAAGTTCATCAATAACCTCGGCAACAAGCCTTACTGCGACTCCATGGTCACATCCCGGACAAAAAGAATATTTTACATCACCTTTTAACGAGTCAGGTAGTTTAAAAACTTGCATTATATAACCTCGATTCAATTTCTTCTGCTGACGGAGGCACCCCAACCCCTTTGTTAATAAGTTCTACTGGGCATGCTCCGTTTACTGCTAATTTTACATCATTAATCATTTGTCCCATATTAACTTCAACGGTTACAAATTTTTTAACTGTTTTTGATAATTCAGCAATACGTTTTGAAGGGAAAGGATATAGAGTAATCGGTCTTAAAAATCCGGCTTTTATCCCCTTTTCTCTAAGCCTTTTCATTGCTGTTTTGACATTCCTTGATGTGCTGCCAAAACTTATTAGTACAACATCCGCATCTTCAGTATTAATTTCTTCCCACTGTGTTTCATTTTCTTCTATAGCTTTATATTTTTGGAAAAGTTTTTCTAAAAATATGCATTGATTCTCTGCAAGCGGCGCGTACGAACGAATTATTCTTCCGTCACGGTCTTTTGCGCCTGTCAATGCCCATTTTGAATTGTCTATTTCCGGATACGGATATTCATAAAATTCAACAGGTTCCATCATTTGCCCCAAAAGTCCGTCCGCAAGCAAAACTGTTGGATTTTTATATTTGTGCGCAAGATAAAATGCTTTGTATGTCAAATCAACACATTCCTGAACGGTTGAAGGCGCAAGAACAATAAGCTTATAATCGCCATTTCCGCCACCTTTTGTTGCTTGGAAATAATCGCCTTGTGATGGATATATATTTCCGAGTCCAGGACCGCCTCTCATTACGCTTACCAAAACTACAGGCAACTCATCAGCTGTTGCATATGACAGTCCCTCTTGCATTAGCGAAACAGCACAGGATGATGATGATGTCATGGCCTTTACACCGGTCGATACAGCACCTATTACCATATTTATTGCCGCAAGCTCGCTTTCTGCAGATACATATGCTCTTTTTAGTTCTTGCATTTTTCCGCTCATAAATTCACCGATTTCACTTTGCGGAGTTATAGGATAACCAAAATAACATTGGCATCCTGCAAGAACTGCAGCATTTGCAATTGCATAATTTCCTTTTGTTAAAACTTTTTTATTTGTTAAACATTCAACCATTATAATTAACCCTTATGAACTTCTGTAATAGCTAAATCCGGACATCTTGTCGCACACATTGCACACCCCAAACATTCATGGTTCGGATCTTCAAATTCCACAATGTGGTTTCCGAGATTGTTTGTTTCACTGCTAACTTTTATTAACTTTTTAGGACATTCACTTATACATAAGTAGCATGCCTTGCATTTATCCCTATTTATTACGATATGACTCATAATTATCTCTCCTTTCTAAAGCATACCACTTAAAATAAAAATAGAAAGCTTTATCTTTACATTTGTAATATTAAAGTTTAAAAGTTGCATGGTTTTCTATAATTCTGCTAAAATAATGTAAGGGATAATATAGGAAAAGAGATTAAGAAATGGCACAAACAGTCGATGAAATTGCAGAATTACTAAATGATATGCGTATAGAAAACGAACGCAGCAATGACAATTTTGAAAGAGTTCTAACAGGAATCAATGCAAAATTGGAACTTATGTCCGAAGATAATAAGGACGATTTAATAAGAGTTTATATTTCCGAACTTAAAAAAGCTCTCGAAGATAGGCATAGTTCGGCTTTAATAAAATTTGATGAGATTCAAAAAAGTTTCAATATAATTCAAAAAAGGCAGGATGATTATGCAAAATCCGATGAACTAAAAGAGTTGGCAAGAGCATTGACTGCAAATTTTAATACATTTTTTACCGAAACTGCAAACAGAAAGGAAATTCTTGATAAAATAGAAGAAAAAGTTTCTGATATTGATTCTACAGCTCTTGATAAAAAAGAAATCCTTTCAATGCTGGAAAATATTTCTTCTGATTTGCTTTCAATAAATGCAAACATTGAAAAAACATTCCTAGAAACTTCGGAAGTTGTTAAAAATATTGATTTATCAGATGATTTTTCAAACATTTCAAAGCAAATTTCTAATGTTTCTGATAGTTTGTCAACAAAAATAAATTCAATTCCTTCTGAAATATCATTCACACAATTGGAAAAGAAGATAGATGATTTCAGACCTATTATAGAATCTGTAAAAGATGTGGTTGAAGAAGCTTCAAAACAAGGAAATAGTGAAATTATTTCCAGATTTGAGAATATAGAAAAAGATTTTGAAAATATTGTTACGGATTCAGATTTCAAAGGATTTAGGACAGATTTAGCAGAATTTGTTCAAAAAATTATTGACAACACTTCAGTTTTAAATTCTGAGTTATCATACAGCACAGAAAGAATCGAAAATATTTTAACAACCGTAAGAACGCTTGATTTTAGGGACGATTTTGAAAACATCACTTCCCGTATTATAGAAATAAAGGATGCTTTTGAAGAAGGTGCAAGAATAAATTACGGTAACTTGTCATCAGAAATTGCAGATTTATCAAGAAGATTTAATGAAAGTTTTACAAATTTAGATTCTCAAAGGCAGACTGTTTATTCGGATTTAAAATCTGAACTTTCTAATATATTAGCAAATTTACAAACTATGTCTGGAATTTCCTATCAAAAATCTTTTGATGAATTATCCGGCATAACCTCTCAAATAGCTGAGAATGTAACAAACCTCAGAGGAGTTGTTGTCTCTGAAATTAAAGATGATTATAGCGAAATAAAATCAAATCTCAATTCATTGATTTCTAACCTCCAAATAGTAAAAGATGATATTGTATTGAACAATAATACAGGATTTGAGCAAATTTCAGGTTTAGGCGCAAAAGTTGAGAGTCAAACTAATGAACTTGAAAAGATAAAAACGTTAATAGAAAGCAGCAATACTATTGAACCTGCCATGCTTTTAAATTCTTTGCGCAGTACGTCCGATGAAATTTCCGCAATGATAAGCTCCATAAACGAAAATGCTGATTCTAATTATGAAGCGGTAAAAAATTATATTGAAGAAGTTTCTGCAAATATAAACAATTTGCAGGTTGAATATAAAGAAATAACTTCAAATTCAAAAGAAAATTTTGAAAGTTTAAAAAGTCTTTTGGAAAATTTAACTTCTCGTTTGACAGAAGATTTTGAAGCTCAAAAATCCTTGTTTGCAAATATGAGTAACAATAATGAACAATTAGAAGGGCTTCAAAGAATATCAGATGATATAAAAGCTATAGAAAATGCTATTCAATCAAACAGGGAAGAATATAATTCGTCAATAAAATCTAATTTGTCAGATATAAAGGGTTATATTGATGAAATGACAACTTCTATAAACACTACAAAAGTTGAAAGTGATGAAAAATTATATTCAAAACTTGCAAATTTGGACGTGTTAAGTTCATCTTTTGAATCAGCTATAACTTCATTAAACAATGGAGTAAAAAATGTTCTTGATAATATTTTAAGCATTTCGAACAGCAGTAATGAAGTTAGAGCAAA
>CACYCU010000161.1 GCA_902772945.1 uncultured bacterium
AAAACACTGTCAATTCATTGATATCAATTTATAAACTTCTTCTTAATTTGTAATATTAGCAGAAAGATAATCTAATTAATAAAATAAAATTACAACATATAAATAATTGTTTTTTTTACTGTATAATTATTATCGGAGACAAGAATAAATGGAAACAATTACGGATATCAATAAAGAAATAAAAGATATTGTTGAAAAAACTAATATGCAGCATATCGCAATAATTATGGACGGAAACCGCCGCTGGGCAAAAGAAAAAGGGTTACCTTCCGCTGTCGGTCACAAAAAGGGTGTAGATGCACTAAAGAGGACTGTATATGCCTGCGATGATTATGGGATAAAATATTTAACCGTATATGCATTTTCAACCGAAAATTGGAACAGAAAACCTGAAGAAGTTGATTTCTTGATGAATTTGTTGGGGAATACCATAAAAAATGAGTTGAAAGAGTTAAATGATAACGGGGTTGTAATATCATTTTTGGGGGGCTTAACAAAATTAAACCCAAAATTACAAGAAATCCTGTACCACGCAATTGATACGACAAAAAATAATGACGGAGTTCATCTGCAAATTGCATTCAACTACGGAGCTCGCGATGAAATAGTTTCTGCGGTAAAAAATATATCAACAATGGTAAAATCCGGCGAGATTGATGTATCTGATATAACAGAAGATACTATTTCAAAATCACTGTATACAAAAAATATTCCGGATCCTGACTTGTTAATCAGAACTGGCGGGGAAATAAGAGTTTCAAATTACTTACTGTGGCAGATTGCATATTCGGAAATTTTAATCATTGATGAATTTTGGCCGGAATTTGATAAAAATTCACTTGCTCAAGCCGTAAGAGAATTTTATAACCGCAACAGACGTTGGGGAAAATAAAACAAAATTTTGCTGCTTGAACACAGTTTTTTATAAAAATATAAAAAAACAAGGCTTAATGTTAAGTTTCATAAACTAAATTCACATATTTTTCGCCGTTTTTAAAAAAAATTCTTTACTATTTTTCCTGTTTAAAATAGTATGTTATTATATTATTAGTGTAAATAGATAAATTAATTAATGAGGTTAAACCGTGGAAAATTTAAGTGCAGATATTTTTGGAAGACGCGATGCGATGTCTGATGCAAATGGAACAATGACTCCAACAATGCCTGAAAACAATCTGGCAAAAATAAAGGTAGTCGGAGTTGGCGGCGGCGGCGGAAACGCTGTCGAAAGAATGATTAAGTCAGGACTGTCCGGCGTTGAATTTTATGTTATGAATACTGATAAACAAGTTTTAGACAGATCATCAGTAAAAGAAGAAAACAGATTACAATTAGGTGCCAAGTTAACAAACGGACTTGGTGCAGGCGGAGATCCGCAAATCGGTGAAAAAGCTGCTGAAGAAGCACAACAAGACATTACGGAAGCACTTGAAGATGCAGATATGGTTTTTGTCACTGCCGGAATGGGCGGCGGAACAGGAACAGGTGCAGCTCCTGTAATAGCAAAAATCGCAAAAGATTTAGGAATATTAACTGTCGGTGTTGTTACAAAGCCTTTCCTTATGGAAGGAAACAGAAGAATGGCTCAAGCAAACCAAGGTTTGGAAAAACTTAAAGATGCAGTTGATTCATTATTAGTTATTCCTAACGAAAAGTTGTTTGAAGTTGCTAACAATAAGACAGGCGTTCAAAATGCATTTGTTATTGTTGATGAAGTCTTATTGAGAGGTGTTGAAGGTATTTCCAATATCATCACTAAGCCTGGTCTTATCAACGTTGACTTTGCCGATGTTAAGAGTGTTATGTTGGCATCAGGTTCAGCTGTTATGGGTATCGGTGTCGGAGAAGGTGAAGGCAGAGCTGTTGAAGCAGCTAAAATTGCTATCAATTCAAGCCTTCTTGAAACATCTATCCAAGGCGCAAGCGGCTTAATTGTTAACGTAACAGGCGGCTCTGATATGACATTATTTGAATTGCACGATGCAATTATGCTCATAAAAGAGGCTGTTCTTGACGATGCACAAATCATCATTGGTTCAACAATTGATGATTCCCGTCAAGGTGAGATTTCTATTACTGTTATAGCAACCGGTTTTGATTTAAAATCTCAACCTGCCGCTATGAACCAACAAAAGAACGAAGGATTGATGGGACCTGATATAGGAACTCTTTTCCCACCAATTGAGTTACCGGGACCTTTTGGAGGAATGACAGATACACCATCATCTATTACTTCTCAACCTCAGCCAAAACCTTTCAATACAACTATTGAAATACCTGATTTCTTGAAGAAGTAATTGAAATATAATAATAAAGAACGGTCTCAGTTTTCAAATTGAGACCGTTCTTTATTATTTTGAGAAGAGAGGGGAAGGGAAAAAATACATAAATCCTGATTCCAAATATATTTTACGAGGCTCGTGCCTGCAGGTGCGGACTATACCGCGACTTCGCCTTTAGTCCGGCGCATATATTTGTTATTCGATTTGACATAAACATTATATTTCGATGGACGACGGCGTAATCGTTCATTACCTCCATCATCTTATCGGGGGGTACCATCGAGGCCAGCCCCATATCGTGATTGTCTACCTGTTGTTGCGCATATTTCTTGACAAGCAACTTGTCTATGCGGTCTTGTGCTCCAACTGCCATAAACTTATTCCTTATAACTATATTAATACTCTATAACTTATCCCGTATTTATATAAAGTATTTTTGTTTTTCAAAATTGACTTTTTTGTAACAATTATTTACAAAAAAGTTTTAATTGTGACAGAGTGCAGGAAACACGTACTAAGACATAAAAAAAAAGCGGTTTTAAAACCGCCTTTTTTATCTTATGATTCAACATATTCTTCCAATTTTTTACGTCTGTTTGGATTTCTGAGCTTTCTTAAAGCCT
>CACYCU010000162.1 GCA_902772945.1 uncultured bacterium
AACATTCTGTTTTACCTGAACCTGTACCTGTTGAGACAAATAAATCCTTTCCTTGAAGATATTTCTCTAGTGCGGTTACCTGATGTTCAAAAGGATCTCTGAAAACGCCGATGTTCCTATCAATTAGGTTTTTCATGAATTCTTTTATATGAGTTGGAACAACTTCAGATTCAATTATACCATTATGCATTTTTTTATATGAAGCTGATGTTTCAATATATGGTTCACGTGCTATTCTTGTATACTCAGACTGCTGTTCACCAAGTAATTCTTCAGCATATAAAAGAAGGGTTTCGCTGTTAGCTAAGTAGTCAGATTTAATGTAGTTTTTTAATCTATTTCTTATTTCGTCATAGTATTGCTGAACACCATTATTTTCCATTTCTTTCTCCTTTTACACCTATATCACTTAAAACATCGATAATAAACTCCAGATATTCGTTCTTTATCAAGAATTCATTTTTGTTGAAAACATTACCTATCGGCCAAGCCGTAAGCAATAATAAAAAGTATTCACGATTGGGCAGTTGGCTGCTTAATCTAATTCGAGAATATGTATCATCTGTACTATTTATCCATACTTTAACAGGATGTTTGTAATAGCTTTTTAGGGCAAAATACAATCTTCTGTAGTCATAGGCAGTAAGCTCGGAAACATCTTCATTCACGGAAAAATCCTTAAAATATATTTTCCCTCCATATTTTTGAATCAACAAGAACTGATGTAAACCATCGTTCTTTGCAATTACGAATTCATCTTCACAGTTTTTGCACCATGATACTGAAATAGGTTTGTCCAAATGTGGATTAAAAAACAAATATTCATTTTCTGATCCAAAATACTCTTCAAAATCTGTAAGATCAAAACAATGGTTAATATATTCTTCGCAGTTCAGACTATCCCTAATTAACAAATCTTTTATTCCAATGTTATATCGTTCCTCTGTATCAAAAAGCCCTAATCCATTTACTTCATCCTCATTAGGTTCTCCAAAGAAAAGATACTTATTGCCAATGTTAAGAGTTCTACCGTAATTGGCTATTTGATTATGGTTTTTGTTATCAGTAAGGAGATATCCTGTTTCCTCATATAAACGTCTTATGTGTACTGCGGGTTCATCGTTTCCCGAAAAATAGCTCTCAACAAAGGGAAAAATCTCTTTGTACTGATTAAGGAGATTTTTCAGTAATAAAGTTTGTTTGTGTTTAGTTATGGCTTCTCCCCCGTAATTAACAGCACTGGCGGATTTGAGGCACCATTGTCCGAGAGCAGAATAAATTATTCGACAGATATATTCATTTTCAGATTCATCGGCACATTTAGGAATTTGCATGTCCGTAATCATCGCGCTAATAAGTTCATTCATTGATATACCACTTTTTAAATAATTCTTTATATTTCGATCTTCCATTTTCGCCAAATTGTTTTTGGAAAGCACTTGAATGGCTAAATGGGTTTATATTTATTACGTTAATGCAGTACGGCACTAATGAAAAGTAAATATATCCCACAAAAGAGATTTCGTCGTTTATAAATCGTTTTCCGTTTGATTCAATTCCAGAAGTAATAGATAACTCAGCACAAATCTTTTCGAATCTTCTTGTATAAATATTGGTTTCTACCGTACAATTAACAATAGTCTCCTCAAAAGATGATGATGGTTCATGCAGCGGTCTATTATCTTCAAAACAAGACAATCCAGCAAGACCGATGTATGTACAGTAATCGAAGATTTCCTTTGATATATATTTTATTGTGCCGTCATAACTTGTACTTAAAAATACAATCTTGTTTTTGTACTTTTCCAAAATATTGAAAAGAACTGTTTCGTTATAGTTGCCGATAAAATTATCAAGCAAAACAATTCTTTCGGGGTTGCTTAAAAATGTTATTATGTCATTTTCATCTATAGAAGGCTCAAAAACCAAGCTGTCAATTAATTGATTCCCGACTAGTGTATTAGACAAACATTTTAGCAAACTATGAACATGTTGTTTTTTTATGATTAAAGGCTTTCCGCAACAGATGCTTTTGTAGAGAAAAACAGCCAACATGTTTGGATAGTTAAATTCTTTGTCAAGACCAAGATCAATAAAATTACAACTCAAACTGTCTTCAAAACCGTTTTCGTCAATTGGAGCAGTTTTTTCTGTGTAGCTACTTACTGATTCGAGTGATAGTTTTTTAACATATTTTCCTTCAGAGATTTCCTTCAACAAATCATTTTTTCCCTTTTCTAATGTTTTGATTTGGTTTTTTAGATTTTTATTTTTG
>CACYCU010000163.1 GCA_902772945.1 uncultured bacterium
GTCCCATACTCCTGTATAGTTATTCCAAGTAAAATCGGTCGGAATAATTTGCGGCGGATAAGCAAAAATGTTTTCTGCCTGTCCTTTTAGTGAAGTTGAGATTAACCATATAAAAGGAAATACGGATAATAATGAAACTGTTATTAATATCATATGTATCCAAAAATTTTTAAATTTCATATTTTTTCCTTTCAAAACAAAGTATATTTATTAAAGAAAAAATCATAACTATAATAAGCAGAATTACGGCCATAGCTGAAGCAAACCCTAAATCAAGATTTTCAAAAGCTCTCTCGTAAATGTAGTATACAATAGTTTTGCTGGAGTTTAGAGGTCCGCCTTTTGTCATAACATAAATTTCTGCAAAAACCTTCATCGCAGAAATAGAGCTGATGGTTGAAACAAGAGCAATAGTCGGCATAATGTGCGGAATTGTAACCGTCAAATGTTTAGTCAAAAATCCTGCTCCATCAATATCGCAAGCTTCATACAACTCATTCGGGACACTCATCAATGCGGCCAAATATATTATCATATAGTATCCGATACCCTTCCAAATGGTTACTATTATTACTGACCATATTGCAAATTTTGGATCTGTAAGCCAGCCTACAGGTTCAAACCCGAGAGATGTTATTACGTAATTCAAAATTCCCTGATCTGCATATAGCCATTTGAAAGCAATAGCTGCAACTACTATTGATACTATTACAGGTAAATAAATAAGGATTTTGTATAATGTAACCCCTCTGATTTTCTGATTAATTAGTATAGCCAAAAATAGCGGAAAAATTACCAATATCGGAACAGCACCGATAAGATACAAAAAAGTGTTCCATAAAACCTTATAAAAAATAGGACTATGCAACAGATTTATATAATTTGATATTCCTACAAACTCGGGATTGTATAGGTTTGACGAATAATCTAAAAAGCTTAATCCGAGAGTTTGAAAAAAGGGAATAAAGAAAAATATTACCAGCAATACAACAGCCGGAAGCAGAAATAAATATGGTGCATATTTACTGTAATATTTAAACATATTGTGATTATAATTAAATCTTAGTTTAAATTCAAATATGTAAAATTTATTTTGTACACCTAACAAGCCAAACATCGCTCATTGTATTTTCAAGGATTCTTTTACTTTCTGAACCCGTTAAAAATCTGTCGAGTTTAGATTTGTTTCTTGAGCCCAATACCACAAGGTCTATATTATTTTCTCTAGTATAGTTAATTATTTCTTGCGCAGGATTTCCTGATAAAATTGCTGTTTTTGAAATGTGTGCATCAGTTAATATATTTTCTATTGCTTTTATGGAATTTGATGCATATATTTTTTGTTGTTTTTGGATATCGTTTAACCAATTTTGATCCAGTGCACCTTCTAAAAAAAGCAGTTTGGGATCTTCGTTTACCATACATATATGGATTTCTTTATCTTCAAGCTTTAAGGTTGGTAAAATTTCTCTTATAATACCTGCAGAGCATTCTGTTCCGTCTGTAGTAAAAAGAATCTTATTCTTTTTATTTTCCGCTTTCGAAATATAATCCGAAATTTTGCTGCTGTTTATAATTTCTTGAGAAACAGAACCGAGCCATTTTTGGATTCCTTTTTTGCCGTTAGAACCCATAAGAATTAAATCATAATGTTCTGAATTTGCTTGTTCTAAGATGCTTTCTATTGCAGAACCGCAATTTTTAATTCGTTTTCCCATATTAAATCCACATTCTTTAATAAGATTTTCTGCGTGGTTAATTATTGTATCTGCTACATTTGCGCAGGATGCAGTAAAATTTGGCTGATCAAGATTTATTTCTGTAGGCAAAAAAGTCCAATCTATTACGCAAATTATATCTATAACTGCATCTTTTACCCAGGATGAAATATTATAAAGCGCGCTATAACTTATTTTTGATCCGTCTGTACAAAATAGAATTTTCATATTTTTTCTCCTTTTGTTAACAAATATAAATAATGTTAAGTAAAATTTCATTATCTGGTAATCTATATTTTTTTCTGCTAATATTAAGGCAGGGAAATTATAGGAAGTTTGTTATAGTCATGACGCCAGATCAAAAACAGAAAGTTAATCTTAGAGATTATAAAGATTTGATTGAAACAATTGCAAAGGTTGAATATCAAAAGTTTTCTACATCTCATCTTATAGAGTTGCCCGAGCTTATTAATATAGGCAATCATACCCTATATATTTTGTTTAAAAACCGTTCTCCGGAGGATTTTAATAATACATACCTTGCAACAGCCATAAAATGGGCAATTCGAAATGAAGTTAGACGAAGGTATAAATGGTATTCTTTGAAAAACAGACAAGCTGAAACCGAAGAACCGGAAAATATAAGGGAAGAAGTTTATAAAACAATATTATCAATTGATGAACTTCAGGATGCGGAAGTCCCGACACAGATAAAGGCTGAAGATAAGACTCCTGAAGAATCAATTGAATTATCGGAACTAAAGGCGGAAATTATTGAATCAATGAAAAAATTGCCGCCAAGGGAGAGAGAGTTGATTGAATATAAGTTTTTTAAAGATAAAAAACTTCGTGAAATAGCTGAAGAATTTGATATTTCTCAATCAAGAATTTCCAGGATTATTCAATCAGGTTTAGATAAAATAAAAAGAGATTTAAAAAGACAGGGGATTATTTAGTGAAAACAATTTTTGAAAAGAATGGGGTAGGCGGAATAACTTTAACTGATGAGAAAGAAAATTTGTCTTATCTGGATGAAAAATATTTAAGAAAAACTTCAATAGGGTTGCCAAATGTTAGTGAGTTGGAAGCTATGCGGCATTATAAAGAACTTTCGGATAAAAATTTCTGTATAGAAAAAGGTTTCTATCCGTTAGGTTCTTGTACAATGAAATACAATCCAAAGGTAAATGAATTGCTTTCGGCTTTAGAGGGTTTTACATTGTTACATCCCTATAGCTCAGATGAAGATTGTCAGGGTGCTTTGGAGTTGATGTTTAAATTACAGGAGGCTCTGAAAGTTATTACAGGCATGGATGCTGTTACTTTGCAGCCTGCTGCGGGTGCTCACGGTGAGCTTACCGGAATGATGGTAATAAAAAAATATTTTGAAGTAAAAGGCGAAAAAAGAAAAAAAGTCATAATTCCGGATTCCGCTCATGGCACAAATCCGGCAAGTGCACATTTGTGCGGATTTGATATAGTTCCCGTAAAATCCAATGAAAAAGGACAAGTCGACATTAATGCGTTGAAAGAACTCTTAGATAATGATGTTGCAGCAATAATGATGACCAATCCTAATACTTTAGGAATATACGAAGAAAATGTGCTTGAAATTTCAAAGCTAATGCATGATAACGGTTCATTATTGTATTATGACGGTGCAAATTTTAATGCAATTATGGGATATACAAATCCAAAATTAATGGGCTTTGATGTTGTTCATATCAATTTGCACAAGACATTCTCTACACCTCATGGCGGTGGTGGTCCCGGAGCAGGAACTGTATGTGTTGTAGAAAATTTGAAAGAATATTTACCTGTTCCTGTTGTTGATTTTGATGGCAAAAAGTATTACAGAAAAAGTAATTTGGCTCATTCTATCGGCAGTGTAAAAGGGTTCTGGGGAAATTTTGGAGTTTTAGTAAGAGCTTATGCCTATATTTTGATGATGGGTAAAAATTTAAAAGAAGCAAGTGAAAATGCCGTTTTAAATGCAAATTATTTAAAAGAAAAACTAAAAGATGCATATATTCTTCCGTTTGACGAACCTTGTATGCACGAGTTTGTGTTGTCTGGAGAAAAACAAAAAGAAGAAAACGGTATTTCAACATTGAATATTGCAAAAGCCTTAATGGATGAAAATACTCATCCGCCAACGGTTTATTTCCCGCTAATTGTTCATGAGGCAATAATGATTGAACCTACGGAATCGGAAACAAAAGAAGTTTTGGATGATTTTGTGAATGTGATGTTAAAAATTGCAGATGAA
>CACYCU010000164.1 GCA_902772945.1 uncultured bacterium
ATGGTAAAACCGTTTGAAGATGCAGCATTCAATCTTAATGAAATCGGTGATATTTCCGAACCCGTTGAAACTCAATTCGGATGGCACCTAATCCAACTTACCGGAATTATCGATGTCTAACGTTAATATAATTAGAAAATTTATGCATGAGCAGAATATTAAATTTTTGCTCGTTAATTCCACAAACGAATATTTAGTGGAATATTGCCCGTTGCAAGAGAATTCAAGATATTTTTTAACAGGATTTTCCGGCTCTACAGGTGATGTCCTTGTTACGCCTGATAAAATTCTTCTTTTTGTAGACGGCAGATACCACATTCAAGCGGATTTAGAAGTTGACCATAACATTACAACAGTAATTAAACTACAAACAGGACAAAATTTCCTTGATGAAATGATTAAACTTATTCCAAAAAATGAAGTCTTGGGAATATTCTCCAAAAAGAATTCTCAAAAAAGAGTTGAATACATCCAAAATAGCGGAATAAAAATCAAATTGCTTGATAACGATCCGCTTGATAAAAATATAATTTCTGATGACTTAAATATAGTAAATATTAAAGGTATACCGGCAGAAGAAAAAATCAAAAATATTGATAAAACAGTTTTTATCACTAATCTGGAAGAAGTTTCATATCTGTTTAATCTTAGAAATTTTTCAGAAAATTATTCGTCAAAAATTAAAGGTAAAGCTATAATATGCAATGGTAAAGCTCAATTAATAGATAAAATTGAAGACTTCCTCAAAAGCTATAACGGTGAAATTTTTGTAGATAAATCTACAATTAACGCATACGATTTCAATATAATCGGAAATAAAGTACGAATTCTTGAAGATAGTCCGATAAAATTAATGAAATCAATTAAAACAGATGAAGAAATTGAGCATTACAAATCAGCCTTTGAAAGAACCGACAAAGCCGTAAAAGCCATCCGAAATTATATTGAAAGCAACGACAACATATCTGAATATGATATAGCAGAACAACTTGAAAAAGAATTTAAAAATTACGGTGCAAAAAATTTGAGTTTCAAATCTATTGTTGCAAAGGACAAAAATTCCGCACTTGCACATTATTCAAAATGTTCAAAAGATGAAATTATAAAAGACGGAAGCCTTATTTTAATTGACTGCGGAGCATATTATGAACAAGGTCTTGCTACAGATATAACGAGAGTTTTTGTCAAAGGTACTCCAACTCAATTGCAAAAGAAAGTTTATACAACCGTTTTGAAAATGTTTTTAAATGCTTTTCATTACTCATCAGAAAAAATAATCGGATATGATATAGACGATTTAGCAAGAAAAATATACTCACAAAACGAAATAGAGGGTTTTGTATTTAACCACGGCCTTGGTCACGGAATTGGTATAAATGTTCATGAATATCCGCCAAATCTGAGTAAAAATGAGATGGCAAAAGTTGAAATAAAAGATGGAATGTGTTTCACTATTGAGCCCGGGTTGTATAATGAAAAACATTTTGGTGTAAGATTAGAAAACTCATGCTACATGAAAGACGGAAAAATTCATTCATTTGTACATATGAATTACGAGAAAAAGCTTATAGATTATTCACTGTTAACAGAACAAGAAAAAGAATGGCTGAAAGAATTTGAGGTTATATAATGCAACAAATAATTAGCGTAAATAATGAACTTGTAAAAGAAACAGTAAAACTGCAACAAAAGAAATACAGAGAAACTAAGTTTCTGCTTGAAGGATATAAATGCGTTGAAGAAGCTTTTACGGCAGGAATTGATATTCAATACGCATTTGTTTTAGAAGAAAAAGCGCAAAACTACAGTTTTTTAGGAGATAAAATAATTCTAACAAATGAACCGGTTTTAAAAAAGATTTCCACAACCGAATCAGCTCCCGATATCGTAGCTGTAGCTTTAAAAAAAGAACCTGACAAAAAAATTCTAAAAAATTCCAAAAAAGTATTATTACTGGAAAATATAAAAGATTTAGGCAACCTTGGAACAATTATAAGAACATCTGCTGCTTTTGGAGCTGATGCAATAATTTTGTACGGAAAAGAATGTGCGGATATATATAACCCCAAATGCGTTCGCTCATCCGTCGGAAATCTCTGGAAAATACCTGTATTTTATATTGAAGAATTAGAAGGTTTAAAAAAACATTTTGAAAACTTTAATAGAGTTGCAACTCTTCCAAGAGCTGACAATTACCTTAAAAATTTTCAACTAAACGGCCCTTCTCTTATTATGTTTGGCTCGGAAGCGGAAGGGTTATCTCAAGAGTTAATTGATTATTCAAACAAACAGATAAAAATAGAGATGTCAGAAAATGTCGAGTCTTTAAATCTTTCTGTGTCATGTGCAGTCGTATTATATAAGTTGTTTGTTTGACTATATTTATATTAGTTATTATAATGATATTGGAGGTTTGTATGAAAAAAGGTTTTACCTTGGCTGAAGTTCTGATTACTTTAGGAATAATTGGAGTTGTAGCAGCTCTAACATTACCGAGTTTAATTCAAAATTACCAAAAACAAGTTTGGGTTAATCAGTTGAAAAAAACAATTTCCGTTCTGGAAAACGGATTTAAAAAAGCAATGGCAGATGATGGAGTTGACAAGCTTCAAGATACAGAACTTTGGCAAAGTGCTAATAACTGTGGAGGTTCTGTATCAAACGCAAATTGTAATGAATTTTTTAATAATTTTCAAAAATATTTTAAAGTTACATATAGCCCGACACAAACTTACAGACAATTTACAGGTTTAAATAACAATAATGTTGCCATGTCTTGTACAACAGACATAAACCTTCCAAGCGGAGCTACATTTGGATTCTACTTATCAATATCAAAAACTGTTGGAAGTGGAGGAATCGGACCTCATGGGGTACTTACGGTCATTGCAATAGATGTAAATGGAGATAAAAAACCTAACAAAGTCGGAAGAGATTTGTTTTTCATCGGAGTAACAGAAAAAGGACAATTAATTCCTCATGGTACAGAAGCTGCTAACAGACTACAATGCGAATCCGTTACCACATCTGCTCAAATGGAGGCATGCATGGCTTCTATGACATCATATTCTTGGGATAATGGCTGGGCTTCCTGTACAGAAGAAGGAAACGGCTTTTATTGTATGGCGCGCATAATGGCTAAAGGCTGGAAGATGGATTACTAAATCTTTACAAATCATGACAATTGATTAATCATACAAATTTTTTATAGTAGTATAATTTTATGGACTATTTAGAACTTTGGGAAAATGCTAAAGAGGAGCTTAAAGAGACTGCTCCTGCCACTTTTAATATGTGGATTGAACCTTTGCAGGCAGTATCTTATGACGGCAATGTGCTTAATCTCATAAGTGCATTTGCACTTGCACCTCAACTTATCAAAACACAACATGACGATAAAATTCTCGAAGCTTTGAAAAATGCATCCGGCAAAAATATAAGCTACACAATAGTTTATGACGAAGAATATGCAAAAAAATATGAAAAAGAAAAAAAGAAAGAACTTCTTTTTCAAAAAAGACACCCCGAAAAAACCGAAGAAGAAAAGATTATGGACAATCTTGCCCAGATGCAATCTTCTGCAAACCTTAATCTTAAATATAAATTTTCAAACTTTGTAGTCGGCGAAAACAGCAGATTTGCACACGCAGCAGCAATGTCTGTTGCAAAAAACCCGGCAAAAAAATATAATCCTCTGTTTATTTACGGAGCATCAGGATTAGGAAAAACCCATCTAATGCAAGCAATAGGGCATTATATAATTTTTAACAAGCCTAAATTAAAAGTAAAATACATCAAAACAGAAGAATATTTTAATGAATTGATAAAAAATCTTCAATCAGGCGGTAATGACAAAACCAACCGCATGGACAAATTCCGCCAAAAATATCGAAATGTTGATGTCCTGCTAATTGATGATATTCAGTTTTTGGAAAGTAAAACATACACGATGGAAGAAATTTTTCACACCTTCGACAGTTTGCACAACAACAATAAACAAATTGTAATAACCTCGGACAGACTGCCAAAAGACATTCCGACACTTCCTGACAGACTGAGAACTCGCTTTGAAATGGGATTGATGGTTGATATTACTCCTCCTGATTTTGAAACCAGAGTAGCTATATTAAAAAATCTTGCAGATACAGCAGGAATAAAAACCAGCTTTGATGTACTTGAATATATTGCACAAAACTATGTTAATAATGTAAGAGAACTTGAAGGTGCTTTTAATAAAGTAAGCGCTTATTCTGATATAGAAAAAGTAGATTTAACTCTTGATTTTGCAAAAAAAGTTCTCAAATGTGATGAGGAAAAACAAAAAATTTCTATAGAAGATACCGCAAAAGCTGTCGGAGAATATTATGGAGTTTCAATAAATGACTTTTTAAGTTCTGCCAGAAACCAAAAAGTTTCATCAGCCAGACAAATTGCGGTTTACATAGCAAGGGAAATTACTCAAAAAAGTTTTGAATCCATTGCAGAATTCTTTCAAAAAAAACATACAACTATGCTGTATTCTTATGACAAAATAAAATCAGAAATCAAAACAAATAAAGAACTGGAAAAATCAATAGACGAAATAAAGAAAATGATTATCAGGTAAAAACTATGTACGACTATATTAAAGGGAAATTAACAAACAAAAGCAATTCTTCAAAAGGAACATTTGTAACTGTAGAAACTGCAGGCGTAGGCTATCTTCTTGAAGTTACAACAAGAGATTACACAAATGCAAAAGATGATGAAATAAAAATTTATACAGTTCTTTTACACAGAGAAGATAAAATGAGCCTTTGCGGTTTTTTACATAAAGAAGATAGAGATATATTCAATATTTTAACCTCCGTTTCAGGAGTCGGTTCAAAAATGGCACTTACTCTTTTAGATGAATTTGAATCTTCTGAACTAATAGGATTTGTTATTGATGGAAATTTCAAAGAATTGACAAGGGCAAAAGGGGTTGGCCCTAAATTAGCCCAAAAAATCATTCTTGAATTAAAAGATAAATTAATGAATTATCAAACAAAAGAACCGATAAAAATATCTTCAATCAAACCTGCTGATTCCCAAGCAGTTGAAGATGCACAAACCGTTCTTGTTTCTTTGGGATACGAAAGAAAAGAAATTCAAGACGCAATCACGAAAGCCCTTACAGTTACAACATCCTCGGCAGAAGATATATTAAAAGAAGCTTTGAAAATTTTGTCAAATTAAAAATATTTGTAAAATTATCATAAAAAATGCCGCAAAGACCATTGCAGGTCCAAACGGAAGGTATGTTCTGTTCTGCGGGTTTTCTTTCATACCTTTCAAAATACAAATACAAGATACAATACCTATTACAGCCAATATTAACGAGCAAATAATGTATACTATACTATTTAAAGTCACAAATTTTTGAACTCCATAAAACAAAAGTGCAAAAATCACAAACATACTGAATGAAGTAAGCGTTTTCCATTCTTTATTTACAACAAGTCCTTTTACAAACATAGGCAAAAATATTATAACCTGTACTATTATACTTAAAGCCAATACAAACAAGAATTGATACCATCCGAAAATAGCTCCGAGTCCGGCTGCAATTAAAGTATCGCCTTCCCCAAAAGCCCTTGTTCCTGCAATCAAATAACCTATCCTTGCGCATATTTCCATTACAACAGCGCCGACTATAGCGCCCAAAATTGCATTAGTAACAGGGTTAAAAAGCAAAGACATTTTTGGCAAATTATAATCAGGCATCAATTGATGCATTTGATAAAACGACATACCGGTCAAAAATATTGCATATAATATTGCAACACCAATCAAACTGTATGCATGAACATCAAAAACGACTTTTTCTCTTATGTCCGTTCCTGCAAGAACGATTAATAATGCCGAAATTGCCCACATAAATAATGTATTAAAACTTAATCCATATCGCATAAATATTAAAGTAAAAATTATTCCGGTTAACAATTCAATAATAGGATACTGAATACTTATATGCTCTTTACAAAAAGCACACCTTCCTCTCAAAAAAATATATGACAAAACAGGAATATTATGCCACCATTTTAACGGGGTTTGACATTTAGGGCATTTAGATGCCGGAAAAACAATCGATTCTTCACTTAATGCTCTCAATATTACAACATTCAAAAAACTACCAATACAAAGTCCCGTTATAAAAACCAATCCTAAAATAAAAATCAAAGTTCCGGTCATTCATTTTCCTTTACTGTTATTAACTCATACAATTTACTTATAGCTTTTTTCAATCTTCTTGAAATTCTCATCTGAGACATATTCATTTTTTCGGCAATTTCTCTTTGATTTAAATCATGAAAATAACTTAGAACTATAATTTCTTTTAATTCTTCGGGCAATTTTTCAATCGCATCAGCAAGCATCATTTTATTTTCACGAGAAATTAAAAATTCTTGATAATCACCGGCCGGAATTTTATCAGCTAAAGTTAAATCTTCATCATCTGCAGCAGTCACAGCTTGATCAAGAGATAAAATTCCTATACAAAGTTCCAAACTCAAAACATCATGCACCCTCTCGACTTCAACACCTGTTGCCTCCGCAATTTGTTCTTCTGTCGGATCATCTATATCTTTTTCTTTTAATTCCTTAATTGCCATACTTATCTTTACAAGCAGTTCTTGCATTTCTCTGGGAGTTCTTATCAAAGATGCTTTATCCCGTAAATAATGCTTAATTTCTCCTCTAATAAGATATCCTGCATATGTTTTAAATTTTGCACTTTTATTCGGGTCAAACAGCTCAATCGCCTTTATCAATCCGATAGATCCTACCTGAACCAAATCCTCAGAAGGTATACCCGATTGAGAAGCCACTCCGTTTGCAACTTTTTTTACAAAAGGCATAGAAGCTTCAACTATTTTCAAGTGAATTAAATGTTTTTTTCTCTCGTCCTTACATCTTTTATATAAAACCAGTTGTTCATCTAATTCATCTATAGTTAATTGCTTTGAATTCAAAATAAACCTCTCCTGTAATATAATTATAGCACAATTTTTTGTTGTGTCATATAAATTTATATTTTTGCTAGTAAAAAAGTTTTTATGATATTATAAACACAGGAGCAAAATTATGATTACAATAAAAGATGTTGAACATGTTGCAAAACTTGCAAGATTAGAACTTACTGAAGAAGAAAAAGAACTTTATACAAAACAACTTGGTGATGTTTTGAAATACGTTGATCAAATGAACGAAGTTGACACATCTGATGTCAAACCTATGACTCAGGTTATTGACTTTAATAACGTTATGAGAGAAGACATACCTATTCAAGAAATCAGTAAAGAAGCCTTGATGTCAAATGCACCTGAAGAAGAAAACGGTTTCTTTAAAGTTCCGAAAATTAATTAGTTTAACAACCATTAGGTCGACTTATCCCGACATATTTAGAGGTTCACATGACAAAATATATTTTTATCACAGGCGGTGTTGTCAGTTCATTAGGAAAAGGAATTATTGCTGCATCACTGGGAAGATTATTGAGAGCCAGAGGGTTTTCTGTTATAAATCAAAAATTTGATCCATATATTAACGTGGACCCTGGAACAATGAGCCCATTCCAACATGGTGAAGTGTTTGTAACCGACGACGGCGCCGAAACCGATCTTGATTTGGGACATTATGAAAGATTTACGGATACTTCATTAGGTAAATACAACAACGTAACTTCAGGAAGTGTTTATCAACACGTTATAAAAAAAGAACGCCGTGGAGATTACTTGGGCGCTACAGTTCAGGTTATACCTCATATTACAAACGAAATAAAATCAAGAATTAATGGAGCAACAAAACAATTCAAGCCTGATTTTCAATTAATTGAAATTGGCGGAACTGTCGGTGATATTGAAAGTTTACCGTTCGTTGAGGCTATCAGACAATTTAAAGCTGAAGCAGGAATTGGAAACGCTATATCTATACATTGCACACTACTTCCTTACTTGCCAACTTCAGGGGAATTAAAAACTAAACCTTCACAACACAGCGTAAATGTTTTAAGAAGCTATGGTATTCAGCCTGAAATTTTGGTCTGCAGAACAACAAAACCTATTCCCAAAACAGAAAAAGAGAAATTGGCTCTATTTTGTTCTGTTCCAAAAGAAGCCGTCATAGAATGCAGAGATATGAAAAGCATTTATGAAGTTCCACTTGCTCTGGAAGCCCAAAATATGGCACACGTTGTGTTAGATATGCTGAGAGTTCCTGATAAAAAAGCTGATTTGAAAGCCTGGGAAACTTTAGTTGAAAGAATTAAAAATCCAAAAAGAACAGTAAAGGTAGCAATTGCAGGAAAATATACAAAATTGTCAGATGCATATATTTCAGTAGTTGAATCTTTAAAACATGCTGGATACGCTAATGATGCCGCAATAGATATCAAATGGATTAATTCTGAAGATTGTGTTGACGAAAAGAAATGCAAAGAGCTTTTAAGCGATGTTCAGGCAGTAGTTGTACCGGGTGGATTCGGTATCAGAGGTATTGAAGGAAAACTTAATGTTATTAAATATGCAAGAGAAAATAATTTGCCGTTTTTGGGACTATGCCTTGGTATGCAATGTGCAGTTATTGAATATGCCAGAAATGTTGCAGGAATAAAGGGGGCAAATTCCGCAGAATTTGATGAGCATGCAGAAAATCCGGTTATTGATTTGATGCTTGAGCAAAAAAACGTTCAAGGCTATGGCGGAACAATGAGACTCGGGGCATATGATTGCGTACTAAAAAAAGGTTCAAAAGCTGCAAAAGCATATGGAAAAGAAAAAATTTCAGAACGCCATAGACACAGATATGAAGTAAACAATGAATATATAAAACAAATAGCTGATGCAGGATTAGTATTTTCCGGGATGTCACCTGACGGTATGCTTGCGGAAGTTGTAGAGCTGCCAAAACTCGACTGGTTTGTTGCATGCCAATTTCACCCGGAATTCAAATCCCGTCCTGAAAAACCACATCCTTTGTTTAAAGGGTTGATTGATGCTGCTATAAAAATTTAATCGGGTTTTTTAAGATTTTTGATTATTAAATCTACTTTATTTTTTAAATTTTCATAATCAGAATTATTGTCAATTACATAATCCCAGTCTTTTACATTATCAAGACCGATTTCTGTAATATCGTCTTCTCCAATAAGTTTTCCCCTTGACGCCCTAACTTCACGAGAAGCTTCAACTCTTATTGAAATCGCACCTGCTTGTTTAAAGACTTCATATTCATGAGGAACTCTTACATCCGTAACAATAATATTTCCCTTTTGTTCTAATATTTTTTTTAACCAGTAATCAGGATCTTGACTTCGACCCCAATTCCCAAGCTCAATTAGTCCGGCTCTATACAAGTGCTTGTTGTTTTCTATTTCTTCATAGGTAAGATTGTGTTGTTTACCATAAGTTAATTTTATAATATCTCCCATTGCACAGCGTCTAAAATCCGGCAATGAATCAAGAATAATCTTTGCCGCAGTGTCTTTTCCCGCATATTGCTTCCCTGAAAAAATGATAATTGTCATAACAACATCATAATAGCATAATCTTTTTATATTATAAACATTTAATAATAAAAGCCATCAGCCTTGAATCTGTTTATAACCTCTTGCAATTGTTCATCAGAACAAACATACGACAGTCTGAAGAAACCTTCTCCACAATCGCCAAAAGCATTACCGGGAACCAATACAACACCGGATTTTCTTAAAACATCTTGACAAAATTCAAATGCAGAAGTATATTTTCTTGGAATAGGAAGCCACAAATAAAATGTAGTATGCGGAACATTTTCTATAGGCCAACCAAGCTCTTTAAAACCTTTTACCATTATAGCCTGTTTTCTGGCATAACCCTTATTACCTTCCTCGATATATTTATCACCCTCAGGACTATTCATAATTTCGCCGCATGCTTTTTGTAATGCTTTGAATATCCCGTTATCGAGTGTTGATTTACCTTTGCCAAAACGTTGAATAACATCTTTGTTCCCGCAAACCCAGCCTAAACGCCAGCCGGTTACAGCATAAGGCTTTGATAGACTGAAAAATTCTATACCAATATCTTTTGCGCCATCAAGCTCGAAAATACTGAATGGCTTTTCGTCTTCTGCAAAATACAAATCACAATATGCTGCATCAGATACGAGCAAAATATCATGTTTTTTACAAAAATCAATAACTGTCTTGACGTATTCTTTTGTTGTTGAAACTCCAAGCGGATTGTTTGGATAATTTATAACAAGTGCTTTTATATTTTCAGGTTTATATCCATCATTTAATATTTGGTTATATATCTTTTCAACATCAGGTTGATAATTATTCTCTTTTGTTAATGGCATAGGATACGCTTTTGCACCTGAACATTTTATAAATTGCAAATACGAAGCATATCCGGGATCAGGCACCATTATTACATCTTTATCAAGCTCGTTGTGTTTTGGAGTTGTTATAAACCTGACCAAATTTGCGATACCTTCTTTTGAACCTAAAAGTGAAAATATTTCCGTGTCAGGATCAAGTTCAACACCAAATCGGGTTTTCATTCTTTGCGCAATCGCTTTTCTAAAATAAGGTTCTCCTTTTGGAATAGAATACATATGAATGCCGTCTTCATCTAAAATTTCTTTTAAACGATCGAGTAAAAATTTAGGAGGGTTTGCTGTCGGCGCACCCATTGAAAGTGCTATAGGGGATCGATTTCTGGATGTTAATTCATCTTTCAATCTTGCAGTTTCCTCTTTTAATTTAAACATTATATATGTGTCTAAAGTCATTACTTCTTCGTTAAACAGTTTCTCGATATTCATATTTCCTCTAACTTTCTGTTATCATTTTCATAGGTCCTTCAAGCGATGCTGTAACAAATTGTTTTGTATATTCATTATCTTGTTTAAGCATCTCATCAGGAGTCCCTTCAAAGACTACTTTGCCATTATACAGCATTATAACCCTGTTTGCAGTTCTTGTGATTGTAGACATCTGGTGCGTAACAACTACAGATGCTGCATGTGTTTCGTCTTTCAACCTTACAATATAGTCTTCAATAAGTGTTGATGAAATCGGATCCAATCCGGCTGTCGGTTCATCGTACAAAATAGTTTTTGGTTCTGTTACAATTGCCCTAGCAAAACTAACACGTTTTTGCATACCGCCTGATAATTCTGAAGGAAACTTTTTTTCTATACCTTTAAGTCCGACAAGTTCCAGCTTTTCTGAAACTATATTTTTTATTTGTTTTTCAGTATACTTGTTTCTCAATTCTTTTCTTTCGTGCAGTGCAAATGCGATATTGTCAGCAACATTTAAAGAATCAAAAAGTGCCGAGTACTGAAAAACCATTGCAATATCGCCATCAGATGTAATAATTTCACCGCTGTCAGGAGTTAACAGTCCGCAAATAAGTTTTAGTATAGTGGATTTTCCGGAACCTGAAAATCCTACAATGGCTAGAGTTTCACCATCTTCAACTTTGAATGATACTTCATCTATAACGCGTCTGTCATCAAAAGCTTTTACTAAATTTTTAACTTCTATACTCATATTCCTATTATACCACGATATAAATTTTGTGTGATTTTTTAAAAGAAAAATGCAATTGCAAAGAACATATCCAATATAACTATTGCGACAAAAGACCAGACAACAGCTTTTGTTGTTGCTTCACCAACACCTTTTGCGCCACCCTTTGCTTCATATCCGCAGGAACAACTGATATGCGCAATCACAGCACCAAAAGTTGCAGCTTTTAGCAAGCATACGCCTAAATCTTTCATATAAATCCCTAGCCATGCCGAGTCAAAGAAGGCTCGGTATGTTAAACCTGCTGCAAGA
>CACYCU010000165.1 GCA_902772945.1 uncultured bacterium
TCATCTCCTGCATATAACAAAAAAGAGAGAGCAGAAATCCTGGAACAAGCATTTAAAGATCAGCACATTAAATTCTCTGATAAGGAACAACTTTTAAAATATGCTTCGGAAATAACTATTGGTTTCCCATACATATATTTGCAAAACCTTGCAAAGAAAACAAAGGCTGTAGCGTCTGAGAGAGGGGCTAGGATCTTGAATAAAGCTGATCTTACGGAGGCATATCTTCAATTAACTACAGGTAGACCTGCTGTTGATAAAATGGAGCCTCATACAAAACAAATAGTTACATCGCATGAATGTGGTCATGCAACGAATTTAGAAGTGATGAATAATCTTGCAAAAACAAGGCAAAAACCTTGGCACGTTCCTCAAAAAGTAAATTTCGTAACGCTGGATCCTCGCGGTATATATGGAGGAGCCGTATATCACGGAATGGATACAAATACAGAAAGATCTTTTGAATTCGCATTTTCGGATATAGTTTGCAGTTTTGGCGGTAATTCTGCTGAAAACAGATTCTTTGGCATAGACGGTTCGTGGGGAATTACAGCAGATATGGAATCTGTCAGAGATGAAGTTGAGTCAATGGTTAATGTGATGGGGATGGGTGCAAAAACCGGTAAAATGGCAATAACTGATTTTGAGTCATTATCTGACAGCATGAAACAGATGCTTGAAGAAGACCAAAGGGTTATAATTAATAATGCAAAAATAACTTCTGATTTAATAACAGAAGTTTATGAAGACTTTAATAAAGAATTTACACATAAATATGCTTCTCGTGTTGGAACAGGAGAATGTATTGTCGACGGTGATGAATTCAGAAAAGCACTAAGTGAATGGAAGATCAAACAACCTCCGGAAAAACAAAAACAATTAAAAGAATGCGACGATGTAATTCTGGAAATTATTGAAGCTACAAAAAGAGGCGTTGCTGTTCAAAAAACTAAATAGAATTCACCCAGTCAATATATTCTTTTGAACCCTTAAAGATGTCAATAGATATGATTTCAGGAACTTTATAGGGATGCAATTCTTTTATTCGGCTTTCAATTTTATCAAACAAACCTTCTTTTGCTTTTATAAGTAACAAATACTCCTCATCGTTCACAATTTGTCCTTCCCATTTATATACAGATGATATTTTTGGAATAATATTTACACACGCGCAAAGGTGCTCATTTACCAGAGCACCTGCGATATTTTTTGCGTTGTCCAAATTGTTTGTAGTACAAAGAATAATAATCATTAGTATTTCATCTTCCAACCGTCTTGCATTAGTGTATATAAGCAGTTTTTGCCAATTGCACTATCACTGCAATAATAGAGATCTCCTGTATCTCTAAAAGTTAAATCAGGATTTAAATACATAATGAAAGTATCTCTTCCGCCGATATTCGGACCGTCAGCTCCATTTGTATCAATTATAATCTTTAGTCGTATCTTATTATTATTACCGGGTACAATATCTGGTTCAAGGTAGATTGCAGCAGAATTAGCAAGTACATATTGTTTTAAATTAACATTTTCATTAAAATAATCTGCAATATCAACTTCTTGTTCTCCATCAATAGAAATATACTTTTCTGATGCAAAACATCCGGTTTCATCTGAATCACATGTTTTTATAACTTTCAGTTTAGAATTTACAAATTTTTCTATCTCAACTTCAGGCGGACTAGAAACCTTAAAGATAACCTGAGAAAGATCCTGTTTCCCATTTTCTGTAATATACAAATCAGCAGCTGAAACAATATCGTTAATAACTTTCCTCAATTGAACTATATACGCATTTTTTTGATAGTTGTTAACTAATGTCGGCACTGTCATTGCAGAAATTACGCCGATAATCGCTACTGCAATCATTATTTCTGTCAGTGTAAAAGCAAATAATTTTTTCATTTAGTTCCTTTCCTAGTAGTTCATTTTCCAATTATTATCTAATAATTCAGAATAACAATTATATCCAAAAGCGTTTTTTACACAGTTATTTCTGCTTAATCTTGCCTCATTGTATGCATTACAGTCTATTTCTTTACATTCATCACCTTCCGGTCTATAGTTAAAATCTGCAAAATCCTTGCCATGTATTCCGTCATTATAGTAATAAACTGTAAACATATCTCTTCCACCGATATTAGGGCCTTCTGAACCATTTGTGTCTATTTTTATAACAAGTTCTTCTCCGTATTCTGATTGAGCATCACCTCGTTTTGTAATGCACAACGCAGCACCGTTTGCGAGTGTGTAAGATTTTTCGGTACAAGTAAATTCTTCTTCTTTACTGCCGTCAATAGAAATATATTTTTCACTTGCAAAACAGCCTTCCGGCTCATCTGCTTCACAAGTATTTGTCACTTTTAGTTTATTTTTAACAAAATTATTTAAGCCGTTATCTTTTTTAAAAACTGATGTGTTTCCAAATTTTGTTTTACCTTCTTCTGTAGTAATCAAATCAATTGCCGTTGAAATATCGTTAAGCTCTTTTCTTAATTGGACTACATTAGCATTTTTTTGATAGTTGTTAACCAAGGTTGGTACAGTCATTGCAGAAATTACGCCGATAATTGCCACAGCAATCATTATTTCTGTTAATGTAAAAGCAAATAATTTTTTCATTATGTTCTTCCTTTTAATAATTCATTTTCCAATTATCATTAATAATTTTGCCTAAACAACCTTCACCGATGGAAGATGTTAAACAATTATCATTAAAAAACTCTTCTCTTTCAGCTTTTGCATCTCCGTTTATTTTTGTTTCAGGAGAGATAACATCAATAGAATAGTCATTATATATATTAAAAACAAACATGTCTCTGCCACCGATATTGGGTTTGTCGGGTCCGTTTACATCAATATAAAACTTTGCAGGTATATAATCTGTAGAAGTTCCGCTTTGTCCCCTACCTATAAGTATTGTCTGCGGACATATATATATTGAAGAACCGTCTGCTAATAGAGCTCCATAACAAGCATTCCCGCCGATATCAAGAGCTTCATTGCTTGAAGGATCGCTTATGCTTTTGTATGATTCGGCAAAACACGGTGTAGGTGTTGTTCCACAATCTTTAGTAATCTTGTAATAATCTTTAAAAAAAGTTTCAACATTGCTTCTTTTAAAACTATTACCAGGGTTTGTCTTATTAGTAATATCCCCACCGAGTTTTGAAGTTGTTAAATCTCCTTTAATATTTTCCGATGAAAGCATTGTCAAATTATGCTCCAAATTTGTATATGCCTTTTTTAACTGCATAATTTGAGCATCTCTTTGATATTTTTGAATTACTCCCGGCACAACAAGTGCTGTAATTATTCCTATAACCCCCAATGCAATAATCATTTCGGTTAAAGTAAATCCGAACTTTCTATTCATTAATATCCCCCTTTTTCTTATTATAACTCTGTTCCGGGGGGATGTCAATTTATACTTCTATAAACAAACGTCTTCCGACAATATTTTGTTTGCCGTTATAATATCCCGCAAAATAACCGCCTCTAACCGGTGCATTTTTTGCGTATGTATTCAAACTATTTCCGTTATAGTTTACAAAAGGATTGTTACTATAAGGATTTGAACTCCTTACCGGAGCTGCAACCTGTGTTGATTGCGGAACAAACATTTGTGATAATAAATTTACAATACCTGCCATATCTACCTCAATATAGATTTAATGTCATATTATTTTTTGTCATTATTTTAGCATAAATTTTAAAAATTTTTAACAAATCTTAATAATTTCATATGTTTAGATTACATTTTTGGGTATAATTTTTTTATGAAAAATGATAAAAAAGTTTTAATAGTTGGTTCTTCTGCAAAAGATTACGCACTTGCAAAAAAATTAATACAATGTGGTTGTGAAGTATTTGTTGCACCCGGAAATCGGAGAATAAAAGATGTTGCTAAGTGTGTTGACATAAGGGAAGATAATGTTAATGAACTTTTAAAATTTGCGTTGGATAATGAAGTAAATCTAACTGTAGTAACCTCAGAAAAAGCAATAAAAGCTGATATAGCTGATGTCTTTCAGGCAAACGGGCAGTTGATTTTTTCTCCTTATGCAAATAGTGCAGAGTTTGCCCTTTCCCGTTCATCTGCAAAAAAATTATTATATAAGCTGCATATTCCGACTCCGCATTTTGGAATTTATGATAAACAACAGACGGCTATAGATAGTTTGAAGAAGACCCCAATGCCTCAAGTTATTCATGCCGACAAGAAAAACAAACTTGGAGATAGACTTGTTTGCACAACATACTCTATTGCAAAAACTTTTGTTGAAGATTTATTTGCAAAAGGTGAAGAAAAAGTAATATTAGAAGATTATGTGTATGGGCATGAATTTACTTTTTATGTTGTAACTGACGGTTATCATGCAATACCACTTACTGCAGTAGCTAATTACAAACTTAGTGATGACGGTGACGGAGGAATTTTAACCGATGGGATAGGTGCTTATACTCCTGATTACAAAATTTCAAAAGAAATTGAAACAAATATAATGCGCCATGTTGTAACAAGGATATTGTCATCCTTAGAAGAAAAAGGAACGCCATATTTAGGCATATTAGGTATAGAAATGGTTTTAGACGGTGACAAATTTGTTACATTAAGTTTTAAGCCATTTTTGTCTGATCATGATTGCTCGGCAGTGTTGAATATAATAGATGAAGATTTGTTTGCATTGTTTACAGCTTGTGCAGTAGGCTCTTTTGAAGATTATAAAAATATAACCATATCAGACAGTGCCTCTGTATCTTGTGTAGTATCATCTAGAATTGAAGGTGAGTCTATAAAAGGTCTTGATTTGGTTGAATCTGAAATTGTACCATTTGATTTGAACAAGAACAAATATTTGGAGTACGAAACAGTTATAGGAAAAAATTTAGTTTTGACAAAAACAGCTTCAACACTGACTAGGGCAAGAAAATATTTATATGAAGATTTATCAATGATAAATTTTGATGGTATAAAATATCGCAAAGATATTTGCGAAGATGTTGAAAATTATTAAAGGTTCATTATAAATAAACTATGAAAAATTATTATTCAATATTAGGAGTTACACCGGATAGTACAGAGGCAGAGATAAAAAGCGCATATCGTTTACTTGCTCGTAAATACCATCCTGATGTTAATCCGGAGGGTGCACAAAAATTTAAGGATATTTCAGAAGCTTATGAAACTTTGTCAGATCCCAAAAAACGTCTTCAATATGACACAATAAACGGATTTTTTAAATCAAAGAAACAAGAAGAAAAACAATATACTTCTTCTCAAAAAGCAAAAGAAGAATATTCAAAAAATACAGAAACTGAAAAACCCAAAAAGAAAAAATCAAAATTTACAGATAATCTAAACGAAATATTTAAGGATTTGGGTAAAAATAATGCAAAGAAGGCTGCTCCTAAAATTGGTGAAGATATAACAGAATCTGTTTCTATAAACATAAAAGAAGCAGTTCAGGGAACAAAAAGAATAGTAAATGTTGTACATGTAACAACTTGCCCTCATTGTAAAGGAAGAAAGTTTATAAATGGTGCAGAATGCCCTGCTTGTAACGGTTCAGGTGAAAAAATTGAGCATAGAAAAATTACAGTAAAAATTCCTTCTGGAATCACAAACGGCGCAAAACTAAGAATTCCAAACGAAGGTAGTAGAGGAGAAAATGGCGGTAAAAATGGCGATTTATATATAAAAGTTGAAATCGAAAAGAATTCAAGAATTGAAGTTGTTGAAAATAATTTAGTATACAATTTGCCCATAACTCCATTTGAAGCTGTTCTTGGCGGTACGGTTAAAGTTCCAATGTTTGACGGTAATATTTCTTTAAAAATTCCTCCTAAAACTTCATCAGGTCAGAAATTTAGACTAGCTGGACAAGGTTTAAAACAAAAAGGAAAATCAGGCGATTTAATAGTAGTTGTGAATATTGAAATTCCATCTTCTTTGTCAGATGATGAAATAAAGCTTTATGAAAAGCTTAAAAAGATTTCATCAAAAGATATAAGAGAGAATTTATCAAATGAATAAAGTTAAAATAAAAGAAATTTTTGAATCAATACAAGGAGAAGGACCATATATAGGATATAAACAGTTATTTATAAGATTTTGTAACTGTAACTTGAAATGTAATTATTGTGATACCGATTTTTCCTCAGAGGATGATTATAAAGAGTATGATGCTGTTTCTCTTGCAAATGTTGTAAACAATTCAAAAAACATTCACTCTGTCTCCTTGACAGGTGGAGAACCGCTTTTATCTGTTGATTTTTTAAAAGAGTTTTTACCTTTAATTAATAAAAAGGTTTATTTGGAAACGAATGCGACTTTAGCTGATAAGTTTTTAGAGGTAAAACGTTATATTGATATTGTTTCTGCAGATATAAAGTTAGAAAGTACAACAGGTCTAAAAGATACATTAAAATTTCATGACAAATTTTTTGAAACCTGTATAGGAAAAGAAACATTTGCTAAAATTGTATTTAATGACAAAATATCTGATGATGAGATTTTAAAATCTTGCAATCTTGCCAAAAAATATAATCTGGAACTAATTTTGCAACCGGAAATGAACGGAAATCAATTTGTGTTTGATACTGCAAAATGTCAGGACATTTTTAATAAATTTTTAGTTAACTATGAAAATGTAAGGTTAATTCCTCAAGTTCATAAATTTTTAGATGTGAAATAACTTGTCATATCTGCTTAATTGATTTATAATTTCATTATAGGAGAGATTATGGCTGTAAAAAGAGTTTTACAATACGGAGAAAAAACATTAAGAGAGCCATCAAAAGAGGTTCATAAGGTTTCAAGAAAAATTCAAGAATTAGTACAAGATTTGTTGGACACTATGTATGCTAAAAATGGTGTTGGGATGGCTGCGCCACAAATTGGCGTTAATTACAGAGTATTTGTTGTTGATGTTTCAAAAAATGATGAGCCATTAAATCCTATTGTGTTTATAAATCCTAAAATTATAAAAAAATCAGGTGCATATGTTGGACAAGAAGGCTGTATAAGTTTTCCGGAAGCATATACTGATGTAAAAAGATATGCAAACGTTATGGTAAAAGCATTAGACAGACATGGCAGACCATTTGTCTTAGAAGCAAAAGACGGAGAACTTTTAGCAAGAGCTATTCAACATGAAAATGATCATTTAGACGGTATTTTGTTTATAGATCATTGTGTCAATAGGTTTGAAACTGATCAAATCCTTGCAAAACATAATCTTCCGCCGGTTGATCCGGATATGTTAGCAGATGATTCAGAAATAGAAAAGGAACTTTCTAAGTGATAAATATAGTGTTTTTTGGAACCCCTTTAATTGCTCTAAAATCTTTAGAATATTTGTATAATTCAGATAAGATAAATGTTCTAGCAGTTGTTACTCAACCGGACAAGCCTGCCGGTAGAGGGCATAAGATAACAATGTCCCCTATTAAGGAGTTCGCTATATCAAATAACATTCCGGTTTATCAGCCAAATTCAATAAGAAAAGAACCTGAAATTCAGAATGAATTAAAAAAGCTTAGTCCGGACTTTTTTGTAACTTTTGCTTTCGGTCAGATTTTGTCACAGGAAGTTTTAGATATTCCAAAATTTGAAACAATAAATTTACATGCATCTCTTTTGCCTAAATATAGAGGAGCTAATCCAATTCAGCGAGCAATAATTAACGGTGATAAAGAAACCGGCATCTGCACCATGATAACTGAACTGGGGCTTGATTGCGGTGATGTTTGCAAAAAAGAAGTTATTCAAATTTCTCAAGATATGAATTGTGTGGATTTGTATGATGAAATAAGCAATAAATCCCCAAAATTGATTGAAGAAACTTTGCTTGGAATATACGAGGGAACTTTATGTCCCGTTAAGCAGTCGTGCGATGGTGTATGTATGGCAAACAAATTAACAAAAGAAGAAACTAAAATAGATTGGTCAAAACCTGCTGTAGAAATTCATAATTTAGTAAGAGGGATTTATAAATTCCCGTCTGCATACTTTAATTATAATAATAAAGTTATTAAAGTTTTAGAAACCAGAGTTGTAAATAAATCCGGCAAATGCGGTGAATTTGTAAGTATAACAAAAGACGGTGTTGAAGTTGGATGCGGAAAAGATTGTTTATTACTTGTAAAAGTTAAACCTGAAGGCAAAGGTGAAATGTTTGCAAGAGATTGGGCGAATGGAATAAGAAAATGATAACAAAAGGTATTAGAGGCGCGATAACTGTTGATAATAATTCAGTAGAAGCATTGAAATGTGCTACATTAGAATTACTTGAAAAACTTTTTGCAGAAAATAATATTGAAAAAAATAAAATTTCTCATATTATTTTTACAACAACAAAAGATCTAAATGCCGTGTTTCCTGCAAAATTTGCAAGGCTTGATTTTGGTTTAGATGATACAGCAATGATGTGCTACAATGAATTGGATGTTCCAAACTCATTGGTAAAGTGCCTTCGAGTGCTAATTGTTTTAAACTGTGAACAAGATTTTGTACCCAAATTTGTTTATTTAAAGGGCGCTGCAAACTTAAGATAATCTTGTAATTTCAGTCATTGCAGGATCTAATAATCTTCTGCCAATTTCCGGAAATTCAATAGAACAAAGCATTTTGTTTCCATACTTTATCATTTTCTCAACGATACCTTCTCCATATTTGGCAGTTGATACTCTGTCCCCCGGCTCAAATGTTAAATTATCTCTTTCTTCAATATCTTCTGCAGGATAAATAGGAACTACAGGAGGCTGTTCCTCTTCTTCTGTAGGGACTTCATCCGCTCCATCATCACCGGCAAGAGGAATATCATCAGACGAAAGCTCATCAATTATATTCAAATCATCTTCAGTTAAGCTATCTGAGAAATCGTCATTTTGTGAAGGAATTTCATCATCTTCTTCCGGTAATTTTTCAAAAAAAGCTTTATCAACATCTTTTGCTACTTGTTCAACAAGTTCGGAATTATCCTCTTCTGTAATTATTTCTTCCTGAACATCTATAGAATCTTCTTCAGAAATATTCTTTTCTGTTTCAGGTTCTTCAACTATATCTGTAAAATCATCATTACTATCTAAAATGTCGTCTGACAATTCATCTTGCTGATCTAAAGTTTCAAAAACTGTTCCGTCATCCGAAATTTCATCATCTTCTGCCAAAATATTATCAATAGGTTTAACCTCTTCAATTATTTCAATATCAGATGGTTCAGTTACGACAGTTTCCGATTCTTTATCTTCTGAATTTTCTATAACTTCCGTTGGATATTCTTCTTCATCCGAGATATCAATTATTTCTCCGGTATCAATTATGTCATCCTCAGCAGAAGTATTGTCCGGAGTTTCTTCCGGAACTTCTACGTCAGACATATCAAATACATCATCAACAATATCTTCAACAGTATTTTCATCCTCAATCTGATCTATTTCGTTATTTTCAGAGTTATCTTCATCATTATTAATTACTTGTGATGATGTATCAGTTACTTCGACTATTAACGGAATATTTTGTGTGTGTGCACCATATATAACAAATTCGTCATCATTTAATTTATTTAAATATGTATTATAACTAGCAAAATCGTGAGATATTGTCAAAGGTGCAAAGAATATTACGTTTTGAGAAGATTCTTTAGCTTCTTCTATGTATTTTAGTTCGTGAGGACAAATTATAGTTGTAAATGTGTTATCTTTAGTTAAATATCTTTTTAATAACTTTTTGGTAATATTTGCATTATTAACTTTGGCAAACACATACATCTTTTCGTTGATGTTATTCAAAACTGTATAAATGTATCTGATAATCTCTTTTTGTAAATTGTCAAAAGCATCAGACAAATCCAATACCGGCATTTGTGCCTGCTCTATAGCAATACTTAAACTCATTGCTTCTTTTATATTTTCAGCGAAAATTCCTAATTCTTTATATTTTAGTAATTTATTTTTCAATAGAATGAGTTCAGGTATTTTTGTTTCTTTATATTGACTATCAATAACGCTTACAAATGTGCCAAAAGGCAAAAATCCTTCCGGTAAAGTCTTAATATAACCTTGAACTTCAATCAAAATATCTTGAATAATTGCTTTGTTAACAGCATCAACATCTTCCAGGTCATTCTCATATATAAAATCAATTGCATCAGAATTTAAAGGTAGTTTGAAATCTTTTCCTGCAATTAATTTTTCAGCAAAATCAAATTGACCGTCAGGATCAATGATAACAACCTTTTCATCAATTTGATTCGCAAAATTATATATAAGTTTTGAAGTGTTTAATAGATTGTTTGAACAAATAAGTAAATTGCTTTCTAATATTGATTTATCAACTTTTAGTGAAACATTTTGTTGTGCGATATTTCCTATAAAAAACGGAGTTTCAGCAGGAATTACTTCAAGGATTTCTGCTGACGGAAGTTTAGAAATTGTTGCCTGTTGTGAAGGAATTGTACCATTATAGCTTTTCAAAATACCTTCTTCATTAAAAGTAAATAAAAGTTTTACAATTGCATAGTTTGAATCGCTTTCAGCTTTTATGTTCATTACTTGAGCAACATAAGGACTATTTGTATCTTCAATTATAACAAAATCAGCTAACGCTAAATTATCATTTACATCATAAGATATTTTTACTAAATTGTTCTTTATTTCCAAAATATTCATAACTTCCTCACTTCACATTTATTCTAACACAAACATGCTAATTTTGTACTAAATCTTGAAGTTTATTATAGATTTCTACTGTCAAAATACAAATTTTTAAATTTCTTTTGCATAAACTTTTTATGGTCTCTTTATAACATTTTAGCAAAGCTTTATTTAAACCGTTATCCTCTTTTAACAATGCTTTGATTTTATCAGAGTATTCTTTTTCCCTTGTATTTGGTTCAATTTTATCGGCTATAAAAATAATTTTTTCGAAATCCGTCATGTCTATTTTACCAAGTGTATGCCACCTTATCGCAGATAAAATTTCTTTATCTTTAATTTTAAAAGTATTTTTAGCAATATACGCACTTACAGGAGCATGAAGTGTTTTATAATTTTGCATTTCACTTTTTTCAACCTGCAGATTTTTGTTAATTATTTCTAAAAGCTTTTCATTTGAAAAACATTTTGCACAATCATGCAGTAAGCCTGCCAAATATGCTTTCTCTCTGTCTTGCTTAAATTGAATAGCCAATTCCTCAGCGCATTGGGCAGTTCCCAATGAATGAGAATACCTTTCCTCGTTAAGATTGTTTTTTAGCCATTCCTTAATTTCTGTATAATCCATTTTCTTTTATATAAACCTCTACTTCTTTTGGTACAAGATTTTTTATACTTTGATTGTATAAAACTTTATTTCTAATTTCAGTTGATGATATATCAATAAAGTCCATTTTTGCAATTTTGTAATTGTAATCAATTTTATTCTCAAAGTTTACTTTTTCATTTTGACGAACAAACACGATAAAATCAAGAAGATTTTTTAACTCCTCTGTTTTATACCAGCTATCAATTTTTTCAAATGCGTCAGTGCCTATTATAAAGCTAATTTTAGTACTTGGATTATACTTTTTGTATAATTCCGTAACAGTATCGTATGTGTATGATAATTTTTCTCTTTCGAATTCAATTTCAGAAACTTCAAAATTTGGATTATTACTTGTTGCAAGTTTGACCATATTGAGACGATCAATACTGAGATTTTTATCATAATCCTTATGCGGGGGTTTGAATGCCGGTATAAATAAAATTTTTTCAAATCCAAAATTGTCAAGCATAGTTTCCCCTATATAAATATAAAAACATTTTTATAATCATAATTGACTTTTAAAACATATTGTAAAGAAATGTAA
>CACYCU010000166.1 GCA_902772945.1 uncultured bacterium
ATATATTATTGAATTATTACAATATACCTGTTATAATTGTTAAGAAAATAAGGGGAGAACATGGAAAAAATTTTTGAAATTTTGGCAGTTATAATAAGTGCATACATTATAGGTTCAATACCTACAGGCTACATTATTGTAAAAGCGTTTACTGGACAAGATATAAGAACAATAGGCTCAGGCTCAACCGGAGCTACAAATGTTAAGAGAGTCATGGGTAAAAAATGGTTTTTTATAACTCTTTTACTGGATGCATTTAAAGGAGCTTTGCCTGTAGTTCTTGCTGCATATTTTGCAAAGACATTTACATCAATAGGTTTGTTACCGGTATTAGCAGCTATTGCTGTTATTTTAGGACATAGCAAATCAATTTTTCTTAAATTTACCGGCGGGAAATCAGTTGCATCCGGTGTCGGAACAATTCTAGCCCTAAATTGGCAAGTCGGACTCATAATTGCTGCTATTTGGGCTGTAATAACTTTTTTCACCAGATATGTTTCGGTAGGTTCAATAATTGCACTCGCAATTTCTCCGCTCTTAATGTGGATTTTTAAAGCTCCTTTAGCATACATATTATATTGCGCATTAGGTGCAATTTATATTATTTGGCTTCACAGATCAAATATCCAAAGACTTCTAAAAGGTGAAGAAAACAAGGTGAGATAAATGAATTCTTTATTAATAGGTTTGATTATAATAATAGGACTCTTGGCGGTAGGAAAAATCTTTTCAATTCTATCAAAAATATTTTTTATAATATTAATTGTAGCAGCCGGAGCTATTTTGGTTTATTTATGGCAAAACGGAATACTCCCTTTATAAACTAAAATTGAAATTCAATGTTACGACCATTTCTTCATTAAAAAAGTTTTCCGGAAACGGTTTGAATGGTGAGGATGATTTTACGGCTTCCTGTGCATTTTCATCAAGTGCTTTTATTTTAGATGATTTTAAAATTACAGTTTTTTTAACTCTTCCATCTTTTCCGACTGTAATTGCTATCTGGACGAGCAAATCTTTTTGACCTTTTGCAAGTTTTTCAACTTCTTTTCGGGAAGGCACTTTCCAATTTTTTTGAACTTTTTCGTGAACTTCTCTTACGTATGGAGAATAATCAACATATTTTCCGTCAGGTCCAAAAATAAAATATTCAGAACCTGATACATAAATCTGTACAGCATGAAGATTTCCCGAAGGATAATCATACATAATCCTGCATTTTTGCAATTCCGGTCTTACAAGTGCAATATATTTCAATTCATTTGTATCAACGGCGTAAAGTAACTCTACCTTGCCGTTTTTTACATAATAATAATTTTTACTTTGCGTTCCATCATCTTTTATAACCGTATAATCGTGAAAATATTTTGGATACTTATTTGTGCTAATTTTTGGCTTTACTCTATTAAATATTATAGCGAGGGTTTCATTAACAAGCTCATAACTTGTACTGTCAGAAGATTTTAAATATTGAGGTTCAATACGAACATATGCAAACGCCTCTGCTGAGAGAACAAAAGTAATTAATAAAGCTAATATAACCCTTCTCATAAATAAATCCTTTTCTAAATTATAACACAAAAATTTAAGTTTTGTAAAACTAAAATGAAAACTATTAAAGTTTTATGAAAAATTTTCCGTATAAAAAAATATACTGATTGACTTTATTTAATAAAACATTAAAAAGTTGAAAGAAAGGATTTGGGTTATGTCGTCAATCAGTAATATATACAGCTATAACAAGCTGAGCAGTTATACCAAGCTGAGACTCGAAGCACTCGGCATTGACCCGACTTCTGTTTCAACTGAATCACAGGCACAACATTTAATAGCGCAGGCGGAGGATGCGCGAAAACAAGGTACTACTTTAAAACATGGAGGGACGACAAGAGAGCAGCTCACCTCAGAAGCTAAGCAGCTTGCACAAAAAGTGGGAGCGAGATTTTCGGATAGAGATTCACTTGAAAAAATTTTGGAAAACATATCATACAAACTTAATAACATGTCAAAAAATCATGAAGACAACGAGGTTATCCAAATTATTCAAGCAAAATTATCAGACATAGCAGAAAGAGCTGAAGAAACAGTAAAAATACAAAAAAATATTTTTAATGAAATGGAAATGATTTCTGTAAGCAACAAATTAATTTTGGGCTTATGAATTCAGGATTACTGAAAAAGAGAAAAAAATAAGGCTTGCCATATAGCAAGCCTTTATCATTATGTATCAATATTTGTTGCATAAACTGCATTTGCTTCAATAAAGTTTCTTCTCGGATCAACTTTGTCACCCATTAATATATCGAACAATTGGTCACAAAGCATTGCGTCCTCTAAATTAACTTTCAACAGAGTTCTTGTTGCAGGATCCATTGTTGTTTCCCACAACTGCTGAGGCATCATCTCGCCCAAACCTTTGAAACGTTGAATTGTCATACCCTTTTGACCTCTGTCATCAATTATCTTTTGAAGTTTTTCAAATGAGTTTATTTCATATTGCTCTGTATCTGTTTCCAATATCAAGCTTTCTTCTTCTTCAATCAAATAATCTCTGATTAAAGGATAAGAAGCTTTCAATCTCTTATATTCGGAACTCTTGATTATATTTTGGTTAATTATAACGTGTTCTTCTTCATTCAAATTCAACTTGATTGAATATTTTGAATTTTCAGGATTATATTTTAAAGAACATACATAATTTGAAGCTTCTGAAATATTATAATTTTTAGCGTGATCTTGAAGATAATGGTTCAAATATTCAATAATTTTTTCCATTTTTGATTGATCATCAAAATCTTCAGGAGTAATATTCGAACGAACCAATCCTCTTAAAACAACTGCCGGATACAAGTTCAAAATCGGGTTATTATAAGAATTATAGAATGCTGACATGTTTTTTATCAACTCTAATAAATCTTCTCCTGTTTTTGTTCTTGATTTTGTCTTATCAGACAAGCTCAAATTTTTAATACCACGCTCTTTCAGCATCTTATCAAGTGCATGTTCATCATACAAATATTCAATATTATTTTTGCCGGATGTTATCTTAAACAATGGCGGCTGAGCAATATATACATGCCCGTTTTCAATTAATGGTCTGGCGTATCTAAAGAAAAACGTCAATAATAATGTTCTTATATGAGCTCCGTCAACATCAGCATCTGTCATAATTATTATTTTGTGATAACGAAGTTTTTCAAGATTTATTTCTTCAGGGTTTCTGCTTATATTAATACCAAAGGCCTGAACCATTGATTGAATTTCGTTATTGCCATAGATTCTGTCTAATCTGGCTTTTTCAACGTTCAAAATTTTTCCTCTCAAAGGCAGAATAGCCTGAAACATCCTGTTTCTGCCTTGTTTTGCAGAACCGCCTGCAGAATCTCCCTCAACGATATATATTTCACATTTTTCTGGTTCTCTGTTTGAACAATCTGCAAGTTTTCCTGGCAAAGTAGAATTTTCAAGTACTGATTTTCTTCTTGTCAATTCTCTTGCTTTTCTTGCTGCTTCACGTGCTCTTTGAGCTTGAAGAGTTTTTTCAATAATTATTTTGGCAATTTTCGGATTGAATTCGAGCCACTCTTGAAGTTTATCACGTACAGCATCTTGAGTTGCTGTCAATGCTTCTGCATTCCCAAGTTTTTCTTTTGTCTGCCCTTCAAACTCCGGATTAGATATTTTTACACTGACTATTGCGGTCAAACCTTCTCTGACATCTTCGCCTGAAAGGTTTTGATCAGAATCTTTTAGAATATTATTTTTTCTCGCATAATCATTAAATACACGAGTCAAAGAATTTCTGAAACCTGTAAGATGAGTTCCACCTGAATGTGTATTAATGTTGTTTGCAAAAGATAAAACACTTTCAGAATATGCATCTGTATACTGCATTGCAACTTCAATCTGCATTCCGTCAACAACCTTGTCAATATAAATTGGTTTGTCATGCAAAACAGTTTTATTTTCGTTCAAAAATTCAACATAGCTTGCAATCCCGCCTGCATAATGAAATTCTTGCTGCTCACCTGTAACACCGTCAATAAAAACAATTCTTAAGCCTTTATTCAAAAATGCCATTTCTCTCAATCTGCTTGAAATAACATCTTTGTCAATTGTTGTTGTTTCGGTAAATATTTCAGGATCAGGCCAAAACGTAGTTTTTGTACCTGTTTTGTCCGTTGTTTCTCCTTTTTCAACAGGAGTAAGAGGTTCACCTCTCATATACTCTTGACGCCATACATAACCGTCACGAGAAACTTCAACCTTGTATTTTTCCGACAGTGCATTTACAACTGATGCACCTACACCATGGAGTCCGCCTGACACTTTGTATCCGCCGTCTCCAAATTTTCCGCCCGCATGAAGCACGGTATGAACAATTTCCAAAGCTGATTTTCCCGATTCGGGCTTTATATCGACAGGAATACCACGACCGTTATCTTCTACCGTAACGCTGTTATCTTTATTAACTGTTACATATATATCAGTACAAAATCCTGCTAAAGACTCATCAATAGAATTGTCTACAATTTCATAAATACAATGATGAAGACCTCTTTGAGAAGTTGACCCGATATACATACCCGGTCTCATTCTGACAGCTTCCAATCCTTCCAAAACCCTGATATTGCTTGCATCATAAGAATCAGAAGTTTTTGTTTCAATTGCTTCATCATTATTTTCAAGTTCAACAATTTCAATTTTTTCTTGAACTTCTACGGTATTTTTTGTTTCTGTATCCGGCATATATTTTCTCCCACTAAGTCCCTTGCCTATATTGTAGCACAAACATTTTAAAACGCAAAGTTTTTAAGTCCTTGAAAGCTTAATCTTTCTATAAATTCTTTACAAATTGACCGTAAATTTTTATACTTATTTTGTTATGAATTATGAAAAAACTATAATTTTTAAAATCGCTGAAGCAATAATATCAATAATTATAATAGGAATTATATTTTTTACTGTAATATCTTCATTGATTAAAGATGTGCAAAAACGAATTTTTGTATCACAGCTAAGATATACAATCTCTGTGGTTGAGCAATCCCTTGAAGCTGCAAAATTTAAAGATGAAACATCATTAATTACGGATACAAAACTTTGGAGAAAATGTAATATAAAAAACGTTGATACTACAGCCTGCACAAAAGAATTAAAACAATATTTCACGAACTTGGAAATAATACAAACAAACAAGTCCGAAAAAAATTATATAAATAACCAAAAAGACTGCGAAAAAATTGTTGGCAAAGGCAACAAATGGTGGTTTTTGAATGATAATAAGCAATGCTGCGGCTGGAATAATTTAAGTTTTTATTTTCTTAATGACGTAAAAGCAGATATAATAGTTGTTAACGGGAATTATCTTGCAGGACAGTTGACTTTGGATATAAACGGAGACAATCCGCCAAATACTTGGGGCAGAGATACATTTTTCTTTAACATCACACCTGACGGAAGCCTTGTACCATACGGCAGTGAAACAGATTGCAAAATTTATTCCGATTATACGGGTGAAGATATTAATGACGTATTATCTCAAAGATATTGGAAAACCTCCTGCTCAAAATCAACCAAATATAACGGAATGTCTTGTGCTGCAAGAATTATAGAAAACGGTTGGAAAATGGATTATTAATAATTATACTCTATCAGACAATATAAAAATTTTTAATCTCCTTTATACTTTGCATAAAGGAGATTTCTATGACAAAAAAATTACTTAAATCTATTGACAAAATTATTGAATCCAGTGGCAGCAATAAAATTACAATATTTACAAATCATTTAAAAATTGACGGAAAAATATTCGTACCGGAAGGCAGATGCGAAGAATGTCATGACGATTTTATAACATTAGAAAACGCATTAATGTGCAGATTATCAGACTACTGCACATGCAACGACGATGATTGTGAGTGCAATGATTATGTCTGCTTCAAATACGATTGGGTAAATGTTGCAATAGACGACATTGTTGCATTTAGTATTATTCAATAAAGGAAATTACTAATTCTTAACAACGTCAAATAGGGCATTTACAACAATAGGATCCCATTTAGAACCGGCTTCCTCTTTCAAAATTTCTAATGTTTTTTCCACAGACATTGCCTTTCTGTATGGTCTGTCAGATGTCATTGCACAATAAACATCTGCAACAGCTATTATTCTTGAACCAAACGGTATTGACTGTCCTTTGAGCCCTTCCGGCTTGCCGGAACCATCATATCTCTCTTTTTGATATGTAATATAAGGAACAACTTCAGACAAGAAATTTATATTCATCAAAAGATGAACACCCGTATTTGAATGTTCTTGAATTTTTTGTAAATTTTCAGGCGAAAGCTTGCCGTTTGTAGCAAAAATTTCTTCCGGCAAAGCAATCTTACCTATATTTTGCAGCAATCCTGCATAATATATCAAATCAGTAGTTTTTTCGTTCAATTTTAATTGACGGCAAATTTGTCTTGCAAGATTTGCAGTATTTTGAGAATGAGCTACTTTATATTGACCCTTTGTATCAACGGCATTTGCAAGATTTTCAACAAATCTTTGTTGATAATCGCATAAATCACCGATTAATGCTGTCAATTCAGCTCTGATATGCTGCAATTCACTAGCTGTTGAAGTTTCATCAGCAATAAGTTTATTTGTCTCATCAATTGTTTTTTGCAAAGTCATTGAAGTTGCAAAAAGAACAGCTATACTTTCAACAAGTTCCAGATATTCTTCATTAACAGGAGTTTCATTTTCGATAACAATTACACCTGTAGATTTTACATTGCAATGCATAGGAACTGCAATAACATCCTCAAAAACTGTTTCTCCCGTTATATATGCTTTTCCGGCAGCAGAATCATTATTTATAGAATATTTTTCAACACAATCCGATGTAGTTCCCGCCAAAGCTAATTCATCATTTTTTTCCAAATATATATGACAATCTTTTATTTCAAGCATTTGTTTTACAGAGAACGCAATTGATGTATATATTGCATGCTCCTCATTTGAATCAAAACTCAAAACACACAATGTATTTTGCAATGAGTATATCGAAATCAATTCCTCTAATTGATTTATTAATCCTGCTTTTTTATCTTTTACATTTGCGCCTATTTTCTTTGCTAAATCTTCTGATATCAAATTTTCGGCAATAAAATCACCTAAGTTTAGTGCAAATATTTCTTCTATGGGGTCTTGGTCAATCAAATAGTCAGATTGAGCAAACAATGAAACTCCGTTATTCTTCTCTTCTTTTTTCATGAAAATTTTCCTTACATGCCTACCGTTCCTTATTACGGCAAAACCATGAAAAAACTTTAATAAAATCCATAAAAAATCATACTTTAGTATTAGAAAATAGATACTAAAGTATGAATATATTTTTTAATTAAGATTAATTTATTACATAATCAGATGCGTTTTGAGCTCTTTCTGTTGTATAAGATGTAGGTACATCATAGCTTCCGAAAGATTCGCTTCTCAATTTTTCCATATACAACTGACCGTTTTTAACGATTTGTTGTTGTTGAGTCAAATTCTTTTCAAGATTTGTCAAAACCTGTTCAGCGTAAAGTTCTGCACCCTCTTTTGTTTTCATTGCTTCTTCCGTTGCTTGGTTTCTGATACTTTCAGCTTCTTCCATAGCACGGCGTTTAATTTCTTCACATTCTTGCTGAACTTGAGTTCTTATTTTTACCCCTTCTCTTTCAAGTGCTTTGATAAAGTCAGACTCAGAAAGTTTTCTATCAGCCTCTTTTTGTGCCTCATTAACTATTCTTTCGGCTTTTGCTTGTGCTTCAGCCTGAAGTTCATCTCTACGCCTTAAAAATGCTCTGGCTTCTTGAACTTCTACCGGTAAAGAGGCATAAATTCTATCTATCAAAACTTCCATTTCTTTTGCTCTAATTATAGTAAACCTCTTTGGTATAATTGGAAAACCTTCTTCCATTACCATTTCTAATCTTTTTAATAAATCATATACACCATTCTGCTGTGGCATGTTTTTTA
>CACYCU010000167.1 GCA_902772945.1 uncultured bacterium
AATGAGAACTCACAAACGTATTATTGATATATACGAACCGACTCAACAAACTGTTGAAGAGTTGGGAAGATTAGACCTACCAGCAGGCGTAGATATTGAGGTTAAATTATAATTTAATCTTTGAAAATTAAATAAGCATTATGCATGTAATGTGAACTACAACTGCCCCAAGTGGGTAGACGGGTGAAAACCCCGAAAGGTAAAGAGCTATAGTAGCGCTCGCAAGAGAAAATGCAAACCGGAAAGCGAATTTGCGGACGGATGAACGAAGTGAAATCCGGATAGCGAGAAAATTGAGTGGCAAGCACGAAGTGCGAAAACGAAATATTTCGAGCAAGGAGCAAATTCAAGAAGCGAATTTGTAGATGGATGGAATTGAAATCCGAATGTCGAGAAAATTGAGTAGTAAACACGAAGTGTAAAAACGAAATTTTTGAGCATGTAGCAAATTCAAGAGGCGAAACGCAACAAGTACGGGGAGCTAGAAAGGTAAAAGAAATGACACTAGGTGTAATAGGAAAGAAATTAGGAATGACTCAAATCTTTGATGAACAAGGATTGGCTATTCCTGTTACTGTAATCAAAGTTGACAAAACAGTTGTAACTCAAGTTAAAACAGTTGAGACTGACGGTTACAATGCAATACAAGTTGGTACAATTTCTGCAAAAGAAAAACATTTAACAAAAGCAGAAATTGGTCACTTTAAGAAAAACAATCTTGAAAACTTTAGACACCTTCAAGAATTTAGAGTAGATAATCCTCAAGATTACAAAGTTGGTGACGAAATTTCATTGTCTGTATTAGAAAACGTTGAAAAAGTTGATGTTACAGGCAGATCAATTGGTAAAGGTTTTCAAGGTACAGTAAAAAGATGGAATTTCTCAAGAGGACCTATGGGCCATGGTTCTAAAAATCACAGAGAACCGGGTTCAATCGGTGCAGGTACAACTCCAAGCCGTGTTATCAAAGGCAAAAGAATGGCTGGTAACATGGGTAACGAAAGAGTTACTATTACTAAATTAAAATTAGTTAAAGTTGATTCAGAAAACAATTTGGTATTAGTAAAAGGTTCGGTACCGGGTTGTGAAGGAAGATTGATTACAATCGTTCCTACAAGAACAAAATGGAATTAGTTGAAGGGTTTTTACTAAAACTATCCTTCAATCAAGCAGATAACCCGCTTCTGCCATATAAAACCCAAAAAAGGGAAAGGGGTAGACGGAAAGCAAAAGGAAAAATAAAAATGTCAAAAGAAATTTTAAATACAAAAGGCGAAAAATTAGGTGAAATTACTTTAAACGAAAAAGTTTTTGGTGTAGAACCTAATATTCATGTAATGCATTTAGCATTGAGAAGACAATTAAATAATGCACGTCAAGGTTCAGCTTGTGCAAAGACAAGAGCTGAAGTATCAGGCGGCGGAAGAAAACCTTGGAAACAAAAAGGTACAGGTAGAGCAAGAGCCGGTTCTCTTCGTTCTCCATTGTTTGCAGGTGGCGGTGTAATCTTTGGACCAAAACCAAGAAGTTATGCTTTTGATATGCCTCAAAAAGCAAGACAATTAGCTTTGAGATCAGCATTGTCTGCAAGAAGTGAACAAATGGTTGTTGTTAAAGATTTCTCAACAATTTCAGAACCAAAAACAAAATTGATGGTTAGTGCGTTAAAATCATTGAATGTTTCAGGTAAAACATTAATCGTTGCAGATTTCAAAGCTGATGAAAATAAAAATTTGGAATTATCAGCAAGAAATATTCCAAGCGTAAAATTGATTTTACCTTCAAACTTGAATGTAAAAGATTTACTTGAAGCTGATTTTGTTGTTATTACAGAATCTGCCGTAAATGATATAACAGAAAAGTTAAGCTAATGTAGCTCAAGAATGAGGCGTACAGGAGCTTAATCTTGAACTTGAGGACCTCATTTATAAAAAGAAAAAGGAAAAATAAAATGAGTAAAGCAAGAACAAACACAGAAAAATTATACGATGTAATTAAAAAACCTATTATTACTGAAAAATCAGTAGGTGCAACAACTCTTGGTCAATATACTTTTGAAGTTGTAAAAGATGCAACAAAAATTGAAATTGCTCAAGCTGTTGAATTAGCTTTTCCTGGACGAAAAGTTAAAAAAGTAAGAACAGTTTATATGCCATCTCACCAAAAGAGAATGGGATATAAATTTGGAAGAACAGATTCTTCTAAGAAAGCAATCGTAACAATCGAAGGCGATCCTATAGAAGAACTCGTTGGTGCATAATCACCAAAAGATGTTGAACAGTTGAATAATTGAAAGGCTATTAAAACTTTTCGTTGAACTCTTCAACTAAAGATGGGGCGTAAGGCACAAGTCCCAATTAGTACAAAAGCCAATTAAAGGAGAAAAAAATGGCAATCAGAAAAATAAACCCTACATCTCCGGGACAAAGGGGAATGACAAAAAGTGATTATCAAGAAATCACTTGCACAACTCCTGAAAAATCATTGTTAAAATCATTGAAAAAAACAGCAGGAAGAAACAATACAGGTAGAATTACTTGTCGTCACAAAGGCGGCGGTGTAAAAAGAACATACCGTGTAATTGATTTCAAACGTGAAAAATTCGGTGTTCCTGCAATAGTAAAAACTATTGAATACGACCCGAACAGAAACGTTAGAATTTCTTTAGTATTCTATGCTGATGGAGAAAAAAGATATATTTTGACACCGGAAGGACTAAATGTTGGTGATGAAATTATCAGCGGTCCTGAAGCACCTGTACAAACAGGTAACGCTCTACCTTTGGAATTGATTCCGTTAGGTACAATTGTACATAATATTGAATTAACTCCGGGCAGAGGCGGTGTAATGGTAAGATCTGCAGGTAATGCAGCACAGGTAATGGCTAAAGAAGGTAACTATGTAACAATAAAACTTCCATCTTCTGAAATGAGAATGGTAAGAAAAGAATGTATGGCTACAATCGGT
>CACYCU010000168.1 GCA_902772945.1 uncultured bacterium
AGCAAGTTCGGAATAAACTTTTTTTAATTGAGTTACAAAAACTTGTTTTTGGTGATTTCTTACAAAAGTAGGTATTGTAAGTGCCGATACAACCCCGATAATTCCTAAAGTTAGTAAAACTTCCGCTAAGGTAAAGCCTTTTTTCATAAATTAATCCTCTATTTTATTAGTGCCTGTATTTCTTTAAATTTTGGGTGTTTTGAAGTTTTGAGCCATTCAAATAATGCAATTTCAACGCATGAGATTTTCGCTCCTTTATCTCTCATTGCTTCAATTCCCTGTTTAAATTCATATTTTTTTCTGCTTGCACATGCGTCTTTTATTACATATACTTCAAAACCTTCTTCTATTAATGCAGAAGCCGTTTGATAGACGCAAATATGAGTTTCAATTCCAAATATTATAATTTGCTTTCTACCAAAAGATTTGATTTTGTCTAGCATACCATCTTCTAACAATGCGTTAAATGCTGTTTTTTCTACATATTGAACATCTTCAGCCAAAACTTCTTGTAATGGGGTTACGGTTTTACCAAGACCTTTCGGGTATTGTTCCGTAACTATTGTCGGAATTTTTAAAATTTTTGCAACATTGGCAACCTTTTTGGCAGATGAGACAACAATATCTTTTTCTAAAGCTGAAACAAGCTTTTCTTGGATGTCAATTATTAGCAATAAGCTATCTTCTTGTCTTAGCATGTAGCTTTGAACTCCTTTATAAAGTTTTCAACTATTTCTATCAATTCATTTTGGGTTATTTGTGATAGCTGTAGCTGAATTTCTCTGTTTTCAGGACTGTCTAATCCTTCATGTTCTATAGAAATAATTATTTTTGAAAAACCCGGATATAAAATTTTTAAAAAACTTGTATTTTTTCTGTTTTTTAAGCTAAATACGCATTGCTCGGAATCGGCGCGCTGTTCTATTGTTGTGTCAAATAACTTTTCTTCATAAGCTTTTTGTAATCTGTAAAAAACCGGAGTTATAACTTTTTCGAGTTTTTTATTAAACATTTGTCTGAAAATTTTATACCCTTTTATACCGCCGTTATCAAGCCATTCATCCAGTGTTTCAGCTTTTTCATCTTCTGCAAAAATAAAATCTGCATCTGTTGCGACAGCATCCGCTACAGCTTTTAGAGCTTGTCTTTCAAATGTGTTAAAATCTTTTTCTGAAACATTTGTAATACCTGCACAAATATCAAATTTTATTTTTTCTTTTATTTTGTTAAGAACAACAACTGCACCGTTTATGTCTGTTTCCGGCATAAAAATGTAAAAATTAATACCTTTGCCTAAACTAGCAATATCAGCTGTTCTAATAGATTGCTTTATGGCATCCGATGCATCTTCTGATGAAAATTTTGTTTTGCCGTTGTTAGATGGTGATATAACCATAAAAGATGCGTTTTTAATTAAATTTGTATCAATTGTGTTTTCTATTACCTGTTTTGAATATGAATAGTTATATAATCCTGTAAGCTCATCTATAACTTTAATTTGTTCTAAAAGTTTAGTGTTTCTTTCTGCCAATAGTTTGATGGAAGCATGTTTAATATTATCAACAATTCTTATTACAAATTCAAAATCTTCTGAACTCGATAATATAAAATCATCTACACCTGCATCTGCTGCAGAAAGTATCAAATTACGGTTATAAGTGTTACAAATTAAAATAAGGCATAAATTCTTATTCTTGCGAAGTTTTTTTATAAGATTAATAGATTTTTGAGAGTCTGAATTTTCATGAATGAGGATAATATTTGCACCTACAAGTTCGATATTTCTTGGAGCATCTTTGTATGAAGATGTTGTTATATTGTCATCCTTGCGGAGAAAAACAAGTTTTTCCTTAAGAGATTCCGCCAATGTTTTGTCTTCAGAAACAAGTAATATATTCATATCTTACACCTGCAAGTGTTTCTTTATACATAAAAAGCTGCCGCCTGCGCCAAAAGATATAGCCATTATGAACATGACTGTTACTACCAAATATTGTGCATATATAGGCGTCGGAACCATAAAGAATTGGTGCATATGGCTTAAGCCATTTTGTACGCATTCTAAAGGTATTAGTGCAATCAAAGCACCGCAAAATCCGTAAAAAGCTCCCTGCATAATTAACGGAAATCTTATATACCAGTTGGAAACACCCATAAGGCGCATAATTTCAATTTCATCTTTTCTCGATTGAATAACAAGTTGTATTGTGTTGTTAATAATTGTTATGGTTAAAATTGCCATAATTATAACGACAAATATTGTTATTACATTTACTATATGGTTTAAAGCTTCAATTTTCTTTGCAAGTTCCTGTGCATAACTAACATCTTCAACAGCTTGCAATTTTTTTACCTCTTTAAATACGGATTCTATATTTTCAGGTTTGTCGATTTTTACATGTAATGTGTCAGGTAGAGGATTATCAATATCAGGTAAATCCATTTCTCTTTTTAAATTTATCCAAGAAGTTCCTCTTGGTACTACCGTAACATTTTCAACATGCTCAAATTCTTTTACTCTGTTTTTGGTAATATTTGCATCAGTGCCGTCTTTCAAGTATACTGAAAGTTCCAAAACATTACCAAGTTCATGAGCGAAAGATGATATTGAAATTGCAGATCTGAAAAATGATGCAAATATCGTTAAAATTGCAGCCATTGTTGTTATGATAACAAGATTTACAATACCGGTTCTTCTTATATCAAGAACAGTTTCTTTTGTAAGTCTGTATAATATTCTAAGATCGCATAACCAATCTTTTGGGATATGCTTTTTTACTTTTTTCTTTATTTTAGCTTTTGGACTATTCATATGTACCTGCTTGTATATCTCTTACAACTTCACCTTTATCAAGAGTGATAACTCTTTTTCTAAAATAATCAACCATGGCATTATCATGAGTAGATACAATAACTGTAATGCCTCTTTGATTAATTTGATCTAATATTTGCATAATTTCCATTGAGTTTTTAGGATCTAAATTTCCTGTAGGTTCATCCGCAATAAGAAGCGGAGGGCCGTTTACAATGGCTCTTGCAATACCTACTCTTTGTTGCTCACCGCCTGACAATTCTGATGGCGTTGCATTCATTTTTTCATATAAACCAACGATTTTTAAAGCTCCGCAAACTCTGGCATTGATTTCTTTTGAGCTGATGCCCAGTGTTCTGATTACATAAGCTACATTATCATATACGCTCTGATTTTGCAGTAATTTGTAATCTTGAAAAACAATACCCATGCATCTTCTCAAGTTTGGAACTTTATCATTAGGAAGATTTGCGATATTAATTCCTCCTATAGTTACGGTTCCGCTTGAGGGCCTTTCTTCATTGTACAAAAGCTTCATAAGGGTCGATTTGCCGGCTCCTGAGGCACCTACAATAAATACAAATTCTCCTGCCATAATATCTAAATTGATATTTTTAAGGGCATAATTGTCATTTTTATATTTCTTTGTTACTGATCTGAATTGAATCATATTATTTCCTTACCAAACGATATTTATCGACGTATCGTTTTATAGTTTTTTCCAGTTTATTCGAACTTAATCCATAATAATCAAAAAGCTCGCTCCATTTACCGCTTTGTCCAAATTCATCGTTGACACCGATTCTGTGAACAGGCAAAGGATAATATTCGGCTAACAGTTCACAAATTGCACTGCCCAAACCACCGGTAATAGAATGATTTTCTACAACCATGACAAATCTGGTTTTTTTGACATTTTCAATAATCGTTGCTCCATCAAGCGGTTTGACGACCGGAACATGAATAATTTGAACAGAATAACCGAGTTTCTTTAAATTTTCTCCCGCTTCTATCACTTCTGCAAGAGTTTCACCGTTAGATATAACAGTTACATCCGTACCATCTTCAATAACTTTTGCTTTGCAAAAATCAAATTCATAATCGTCATTGAAAATGTCGCAAACATTAGTTCTTGGAATTCTAATATACATAGGACCATAATTTTCAGCGGCAAATTTTATAACTTGTTCACATTCTCTGCAATCAGCAGGAACAATTACTGCCATATTTGGAATTCCACGCATAAGGGAAATGTCTTCCAATGCTTGGTGGCTGGCACCGTCTTCACCAACAGTTACGCCGCCATGTGTGCCGATAATTTTTACGTTAAATTCCGGATAACAGACGGAATTCCTGATTTGATCATATGTCCTACCTGTTGCAAACATTGCAAAACTCGCTGCAAAAGGAATTTTACCAACAGATGCCAAACCTGCAGCTGTTGCTATCATATCTTGTTCCGCAATCCCGCAATTGAAAAATCTTTCAGGGAATTCTTTTGCAAATATCGCAGTTTGTGTCGAACAAGATAAGTCTGCATCTAAAACAACAATATTTGGATTTTCTTGTCCCAAACGAGCAAGAGTTTTTCCAAACACTGACCTTATAGATTTTCTATCGTTTTTGTTAATAATCATAAATAATAATCCCAAATAGTTATATTTAGATTATAGCATAAACAATTCTGCTGACAAAATTTTAAAATTTTTCAAAAATATAATGTTAAGAATTATTAAAATTTTTTGATATTTTAGCAATTTTATATCTTCACGGTTATTTAAACAGTAGAATAAAAATATGACTTTTGTATGGAAAGGAAGAAATTAAATGATTCAAGCTCCAAATTACGTAAATCCTTGCATGCTACCTCAGATGCAGATTCCTGCTCCTAATTGCAATGCTGTAAAGATTGATGTACACAACCCCTCAATGAGCGCACCGGGTCAAATTGCGATGCCGGCATACCAACAACCTCAATATGCACCTGTAACAAATCCATATTATGATTATCCACAGGCTCAATTATATAGTTATCCGCAAGCTCCACAAGCATATTACATGCCGCAACAACCTGTAATGCCACAGGTTATGCCGCAGCAACCTGCAGCAGCGATTTGCACTTGTCAGCCGCAAAATGTTGCCCCACTTGCTCAACAGGCAGTTCCTCAGCAAGTAATCCAACAACAAAATGTAAATGCTCCTGCACCGGTTGTAACTCAACCAAAAACAGAAGCTCCAAAGGTTGAAGTGGAAGCACCTAAACCCATGACACCTCAAGTTGATTTAAATTCATTTATTGCAAAATTAACAAACCCGGATTATGAAGTTCAAGCGAATGCAATGGAAGAAATTGCAAATATGGTAAAAGCTGAACCTCAAAAAGCTACAGAATTGTTAGATGAAAAAGTAGTAGCTGCATTAAATGATATAATTAATAAAGATTCAAGCAAGTTAGAAGGACCTACAGCAGAACAAATAGCTGCCAGAGAAAAAATGATGAAAGGTGAAAATCTTTCGGATGCAGACAAAAAACTTGCAACAACAATAACTCCGATGGAACAAGCTGAACGTAATAAAAGTTATGCAATGTTTACAGCTGCAATAATGCAAAAATTGTATGGAGATGAAGTTGCAAAATTGACAGGTTCTACGGTTCCTTTAACAGAATTGCCGGGTGCTACGACAATTGTTGAACAATTAAAGAATAATGAAAACCCAATGGTAAGAACTTCTGCAATTGAAGCATTAAGCTATATTCAACAACCGGCATACAAACAAGATTTGACAACTTTGTTCACAATAGCAAAGAACGACAAAGATAAAGGCGTCCAAGATGCAGCTGCAGCAGCGTTGTCAAAATTGGAACAAGCATAATTTAACTATAATTTCTTTCTTTACTACATAAAAACTCCCTTTCGGGAGTTTTTTATATGCTAATTTTTGTAAACCTTTTGTTTTTTGTATAGCAAAAAATATTTTTATGAGGTTTCATGCTTAAGGGAACCTATTGATGATAATGCCCGTATATCATAGTTCTAATTTGCTAAATAATGCAATTTCCAAAAGATTGCAAGGAACTTCTACAAGCTTACATAATGATAAAACGAGCATATTTTATATAAATGATGCACACGGTAAATCTATAAATATAGAAAGAACAGTTGCGGCATCTAATGCTTTTGATGCGTATGTGTCAAAAGAAAAAAATGTTGATGTATTAAAATTATCATCAGGAGATATTCAACTTGGAGAACCGCTAAAGGCTAACAGGGTTATGGTAGAAGCTCAAAATATTATGGGCATTATGGCTTCTGCTATGGGAAATCACGAATACGATACACCGGAGCATATAAAGGAATTAATTCCGCATATGGGTTACAAGATGCTGGCATGCAACATAAATATGCAGCCGGATAATCCATTGTATGGTAAAATAAAAAAATCTTATATTCAGGAAGTTAACGGTACAAAATACGGTATAATAGGAATTACTCCCGTTGATTTGTTTTCCCGACTAAAATACAGCAAGCTATTTGAGGAGCTTAAAGTAGATGATATTGATAAAACGATAAAAGATGTCCAAGCTGAAACTGATAAATTGAAAGCTCAAGGTGTTGATAGAATAATTTTACTTTCTCATGTCGGCTTTGGATACGACCAAAGGATTGCAAAAGAAACTGAAGGTATTGATGTAATTCTTGGGGGACATTCGCACAATCTTGTTACTGATGTTAAAGAAGGAATAAATCTTTTTAATTCAAAATCAGGAGATCCTGTTGTTATTACTCAAGCAGGGCGAGACGGAAGATTTTTTGGCGTTTTAAATATAGAGTGGGCAAATAACGGTATTATCAAAAAAGTTCAAAATAATGTTACAAGTACAAGAGGCTTTAAGCGCAATCCGATTGCAAGAGGGATGTTTGAACATATTGTAGGAAAACCAAAAGTAGTCGGAGTAATAAAATCTGCGCCACCGCCGCCTGCAAATGCATCAATAGATCCGAATCCGCATGCCAATTTTATTTGTGATTGTATGAAAGAAGAATTTGATGCTGATATTGCAATGTTTGGAGCTGCGACTCTAAGAGGTTTTTTTGAAGCTGGTAATCTTGATACAAGATGGTTGGAGGACATTTCTCCTTTCAAAAATAAGATGGCTGTTGTAAATTATAGCGAGAAAGAAATTATAGATGCATTAAAAGTTTCTGCAAGTTCAATGACAAGTACAAATAACAAGCCGGGTATAGTATATGTCTCAGGGTTAAAATATACTATTTCAGAGGATGGACAGCTCCGTTCCGCAACTTTTATAGGAAAAGACGGCAAAGAAATTGTTATAGATGTAAATAATCCCAGAACTGATAAAATGTATAAGACTGTTTTAACAGATTTTTATTGTCAGGGGCATGACGGCTTTACAATGTTGAAAAAATATGATCAAGCTCAAAAGTATGATTTTGATATGTGTAAATGTGTTGAAAATCATTTTGTAAGACATCCTGAACCAGTTGATATAGTGGATGATGGCAGAATAAAAATAGTTGATTAAATTATAATTTGAATTTGAAAATAAATAGATATTGGTTTATAATAACTTAATGTAAAATTTAATGGAGGAGTTATGTCTAATAAAAACGCATTTACATTAGCGGAAGTTTTGATTACATTAGGTATAATTGGTGTTGTTGCGGCTTTAACCTTGCCAAGTTTGATACAAAATTATCAAAAACAAGTTTGGGTAAATCAATTAAAAAAATCATATTCGACAATATCTCAAGGTTTTTATAAAATAATGTCTGATAATAGCGTTGACTATATATTTGATGCTGACATTTTTGAGCCCCAAAGGCTTGTCTGTTTGCGAGAATTAAATTCTTCAGAATGTAGTCCTGAAATAACTCAAAATATTTTAAAATATTTTAAAATCGAAAAAGTGGACATAACTAACAGTACTGCATATTTAAATGGCAGAAGTAAAGATAATCTGAATTATTGCTGGATATATGCAGATGGCAGTATGCTTGGTATTGATGAGTTTACAGAAGATAGCTCAAGTCTTGACGAAACGGCTATGAGAATATATATTGATGTCAATGGCTTAAAAAAACCGAATACATATGGTAGAGATGTTTTTTATTTTGAGATTGATGGACACGGTATTGTACGACCAGAAAAGGGAACTGATTGTGGAGAAGTTAATAAGCCCGTTAATCTTGAGACTTCTGATGGATATTCATGTGCAGCCAGAATAGTAGAAAACGGTTGGAGGATGGATTACTAAAACAGACTCTGTTGAGTTTGGTAGTTTTTGTAATTTAAATGTTCATATGCTGCAGGGGAGACTTTTCTGCCTCTGGGAGTTCTTTGCAGTAGTCCTGCCTGAAGCAAATACGGTTCACAAACATCCTCTATTGTTCTGACGTCTTCGCCAAGAGCCGCAGCGATGGTTTCGATGCCAACAGGACCGCCATTATATTTGTCAATTATTAATCTTAAAAGATTTCTGTCAGTGCTGTCCAAACCTGAGTTATCAATGTTTAATACATCTAAAGCCTTATTTGCTATACTTTCTGTAATTTTTCCGTCGGATTTTACCAATGCATAGTCTGAAACTCTTTTTACAAGTCTGTTTGCAATACGAGGAGTTCCTCTTGATCTTTTTGCTATGGCTTTTGCACCTTCCTCATCTATTTCTATGTCTAGAATTCCTGCTGTACGTTTTACAACTTCAGAGAGTTCTTTTTCGGTGTAGAATTCTAGCCTGTGTATAATCCCAAATCGGTCACGCAGCGGACCTGACAATGCACCTGCTTTTGTAGTAGCACCTATTAGTGTAAACTTTGGCAGAGGAACTCTTAACGTCTTTACGGTTTGAGATTTTCCTGTTGTCATATCCAATGAAAAATCTTCCATAGCAGGATACAAAATTTCTTCAGCAATTTTGTTCAGTCTGTGAATTTCATCAATAAAGAGAATTTCTCCCCCTTTTAATGACATCAAAATCCCTATAATATCTCTGGGTCTTTCGAGAGCAGGTGCTGATGTTATTTTTATATCAACTCCCATTTGTTCTGCAATAACACCGGCTAATGTGGTTTTGCCAAGTCCCGGCGGCCCGTAAAATAATAGATGATCCAGAGGTACTTCTCTTTTTTTTGCAGCTTCAATTGTAATTTTTAATGTTTCTTTGAGTGCAGATTGACCTATATATGTTTCAAATGATTTCGGACGTATAGAATTTTCAAAGTTTTTGTCATAGTCAATACTTTTTGTATCTATGACAGGATTTTTTTCTTTAATTAAATTTTTTTTCGTAAAATTATCGTCTGAAATTATACTCATTTGTGTTTACCTTAGTTTTATGATACCATAAATTCAAATATAAGAAAAGGAGAGATTATGAAAGTATCAGAACGTTTGGAAAAAATTCCTCCGTATCTATTTGCGGAAATTGACAGAAAAATAGCTGAAGCAAGAGCTAAAGGTATTGATATAATAAGTTTAGGTATTGGTGATCCTGATACCCCGACTCTACAACCTGTTGTGGATGAAATGCATAAAGCTATTGATAATCCTAAAAATCACGATTATCCGCCTTATAATGGGACTGAAAAATTTAGAAAAGCAGCTTGCGGGTGGATGAAAAAACGTTTTGGTGTTGAACTGGATCCGGATAAAGAAATGCTTGCAAATATTGGCTCAAAAGAGGCTATTGCACATATTTTCTTTGCCTATGTTGATAAAGGTGATTACACATTAGTTCCTGATCCGGGGTATCCTGTTTATCACAATGCAACTGTTTTTGCTGGCGGAACTCCTTATCACATGCCACTTTTGGAAGAAAACGGATTTCTTCCTGATTTCGACAAAATTCCTGAAGATGTTGCAAAAAAATCAAAACTTATGTTCTTAAATTATCCAAACAATCCGACAAGTGCTGTCGCTGATTTGGATTTTTGGAAGAAAGCCGTTGATTTTTGTAAAAAATATGATATTTTGTTGTGTTCTGATATGGCGTATTCAGAAATG
>CACYCU010000169.1 GCA_902772945.1 uncultured bacterium
ATATATTACAGCACTGAAACCGTATAAAGATTATCTTGCAATATATAAGAAAGATAGTGTATATCTGTTGACCGGTACAAGTCCAGAGGATTTTGCAATAGTCCCTTTTGCAAATATTGGTGCTTGTGGGCCTGATACTGTGTTGAATGTTGAAAACAAACAGTATTTTTTAAGCACTGGAATATTTGCACTAGAACAAGTGGGAGAATTAAATCAAGTTCAGGTTGGAAGTGAAATTTCTTCAAAAATTAAAAAAGAATTTGCGAATTTCCGAAATATGGAAGAAGCTTTTGCGCTTCATTATGAATCAAAAAGCCAAATATGGTATTTTTTCCCTTATGTGGAAAGTAATTATTTTCATACAATATGGATTAATGATTATATAAACAAGGCTTGGTATAAAAGAATTATTCCTCAAAGAATTGTAAAGGCTTGTACTTTCGACGGGTATATTTATACTGCAGATTCGGAAGGCAAAATATATAAAGAAGATTTTGGAACATCATTTGACGGCAGACCAATAGAATTTATGTGGAAGTCGCCTTTTCTTGCAATAACAACTCCTCACCATAGAAAAATAATAGATGAATTTTATTTTTTACTTGATTCTGAATATGACAATAATTTTGAACTGTCTGTGTACAAGGATTATGACAGTGAATATCAAGATGATTCCGAGGTGATTTTTTCTGTTCATCAAGACTTGTTGATGTGGGCAGATGATAATACATCAGATAATATGCCTTGTCATTGGACTTTAGATGATAGTAATATTCCGGTTTGGTCTATTAATCGTGATGTTATGGAAAAGGCCGAAATTTCAGAATCAAATTATTCAATTCAATTGTGTGTTATAGGAAATTCCTTAGAACAATCTTGTGCAATAATCGGACTTCAATTTAGAGAAATATATACAGATGATTAAAAGCCACCACTCATAAAAGTTATACATAAAAAAAGAAAGGAAAAACAAAATGACAGAAGAAACAACAAATTCTTATTCAGCTTTTATTCCGGAAATTTGGAGTCAAAAACTGAACAACATGTTAGAAAAAGACTGTGTTATGCTTCAATGCGTAAACAGAAATTGGGAAGGAGAAATTAAAAATCAAGGTGATAAAGTAAAAATTATTACACCTGCAGATGTTACTATATCAACTCTTGGATCTGATAATATTACATATAGTGAACTAAATCCTACTTCTCAAGATTTGGTTATTGATCAAAAGAAATTTTTTGCATTCAAAATAAATGATATAGCATCGGTTCAAGCAAATACTGATATTATGGAAGCTCATTTGAAAAATGCAAGAAAGGCAATTGAAGAAGTTCAAGATGCATATTTATTATCTCAACATGCAAATGTTGCAGCAGGAAATATCGTTGGTACTGATGAATCTCCGATAACATTGGACAAAACAACTATATATTCAAAATTTGTTCAATTAGCATTATGTTTGAAAAACTCAAACGCTGTTTCATCCGGTGTAAGACCGTGGGTTGTAATCAATCCTACAATTGAATCTTACTTGCTTCAAAGTTCTGAATTTATCGGAGCGCATAACGTTGCAGATGAAACTCTCAGAGAAGGTGCAATAGGTAGAATTGCCGGCATGGATGTACTTGTAAGTACAAATCTTACAGCTACTTCAGGTAAATATTATGTTCTTGCCGGTACAAATGATGCTATTACATTTGCGTCACAATTGGCTAAAATAGAAAGTTTGAGAGATAAAGACAGTTTTGCTGATTTAGTCAGAGGTTTGTATTTGTACGGAGCAAAAACTGTTCAACCTGCGGCACTTGCAAAAATGGTAGTTTCTGCCGGAGGAAATTAATGCTAAAAAATATTAAATTAACAATAAAGGAGTTGGCAAAGACTGCCGTATTAATGGCGGAAAAGTCGTTAGGAAGTAAAATGGGACAAGAAAAAAAGAAAATGGCAATAAAATATATTACCGAAAATATTCCTGTGTCTTCTCCTTTCAAACCGCTAATTTCGTTACTGCTTTCATCATTTATAGATGACGCTGTTGAATTTGCGGTTCAGTATATGGAGGAATTATGAACGAACAACAACAATTTTCATCTCAAGCCGATAATCAAAATCCGGAAGATGTAATAAAATTTCAGACAGCACAAATTATCAAACAAATCGAAGAACTTGTACAAAATGGTGCTATGACTCAAGAACAGGGACTAAATTTAATGAATTTTGTAACAAAAAAGGCGTTTGAAAAGTACACAAATTATAGTCCGGCACCTAAAGAACAGCTTCAAGAAGAATCTAAAATACAATCTCCAATTCCTGAATTTTTTAACAGGGATGGCAGAAGTGATGTCTTTAGTTACTTGCAATCTTCTGATGCCAATTTTGATGATGATGAAATTTCAAAGATATCTTCACTTGTTGAAAAAATTGAAAAAACAGCAATAGACAGATACTTGAAAGAAAAAGAACACGAAAAAACATTAAACAGCGAAAATGAATCCGCAAAACAACGCTTGCGTGCCAATGCGCAGAATGCTGTTTCTGACGGTACAAACAACTTGGTTTATACTCGTGAACAAATCGGCAAAATGAGTGGTGCAGAATTTGCTAGACACGAACGTGCAATTATGGATCAATTAAAAAAAGGTCTTATAAGATAGCAAATTTGTAAGGAAACAGCCATTAGGCTGTTTCCTTTTGAAATTGACACCCTAATAAAAAAAATCTATAATAATCTTTATGAAACGCTTAATTATATTCCTAATATTTATTATATTTACGTCAACAGTTGTATATAGTGAAGAAATTCCGCCGCGAGGCAGAGGTTATTCTTTAACAAAAGAAACTAACCCCATCTATTTTGGTTATATGGAGGATTATGCAGCTCAGTTAAAGGCAGCGTTGGACAAGAGTCATATGCTTCGTTTGCGAGGTATGGGCACTGATTACGATTTTATAATACATCGAGATGGCACAATAAGTAATATGGAAGTATCAATATCTCAGTGCAAATATTTTGATAAGAAAATAAAGGAAATAATTCTATCTGTAAAGCCTTTGCCTTTTAGAGAAGGAATGAATGTAGATGAGATGCTGTTTAGTGTATATCTTGGATTTGAAAAATATGATGAGATATCTGCA
>CACYCU010000170.1 GCA_902772945.1 uncultured bacterium
CTGATGTTGAGCAGGTGAAGACGTTTTTCAAAAATTCAGGCATGTTTATTGCACCGTCTGTAAATATGTCAATTACTTGTTTTTCTGACAATACAGTTTTGCCTCTAAGTTTAGGTTGAAGTTCAGACATGCCTTTAGCTGCTTTTTTGAATTTTTCAACATTTATTTCCGGATATTTTGACTTAACTTCGTTTAGAAGTTCGTTGAATTTATTTAACTCAATAACTCCGTTACCCTCTCTGAGTTCTTTTGCAATGGATGGAGTTATAAATGCTTTGTTATTAGGGTTTCCGAGTACAAATTCTCTAAATCTGTCTGCCTTCATCGGACCACCGTTTGCTTTTATTACTTCGTTCATGTGGTCGGATACTTGTTTTGCAGCTACAGGATCTAATCTTGTTGAAGTTCCGTCTTGTATTTTGTTTAAAAGCATTGCAATTACAGGCATATTAAACATATAGAAATATGTTGATGACATGTCGCGGAAAAGAACTTCGTTTCTTTCATATTTGTTTCTTGCGCTTGTACCTCTGCCTATCCATACACCCATATCAGTTGAAATTAGTCCGTATTTAGGATTATTTTCAAAACTGTATGCTAACGACATGAGGGTTTGAGGATTTATTGAACCGAAGGACACTTGATCTTTTTTTAGGAATTTATCCATTGTGTATTTTTGTTCGGTTTTGGTTTGTTGTTCAGGTTTTGTTTGTTCTTTTTTCTTAAGCAGATGTTTTGTAATTCCTTGGTTAACTTTTGGTAAAACGAAACCAACAAGGCAGTTTGCAAGGATTATGCTTGTTATAACTTTACCGAATTTGTATTTGGCAATCATTTTTTCTGCTTGTTCGGGGCTCTTTTTTAATTGGGATTGAAATTTTTTTATATAATTATCTACAGGGTTTCTAAGTGAGTCTTTTCCTGTATCAAAGTCTGTTTCTGGAAGTTTGAATAATTTTTTACCTGCATATTTGTCAATCAATGAATTAAATAAAGGAACTCCGCTAAACCAGAATAATGCACCGATAAATTCTTCTGTTATGCGTTCTCTTGCTTCTGTAAATCCGCCTCTTTTGTATGCTTGATATGTTCTTCCGCCTTCAACAAATGCTTCCAAAATCATAACAGGCGCAATTGAACGGCTTGCAAATCCTTTTACAAATTTGCGGCCATAGCTAAAATCTTTTAGGGTTTGGTTTGGAGTAACTTTTATTTCCATTGCAAATACATTAATATATGTGAAGATTAATTTTTGCCTTTACTAATATGATTATTAAAAAAATGTTACACAAAAATTGTAAAAATTACACTAAGAATTGTTACATTTTTTGTCTAAACTAACAATGTTTTTTATTTATTGTTTTTGGTATAGTAGTGGAAGGTGTTAGGTATGACAATTGCTCCAGTAACATTAGCTGATAAAAAACAAGATCGCAAGATTAAGATTGGTGTTGCGGCAACGACAGCACTTGCTGTCGGTACGGCCTTTGCTCATGTTGCTCATCGTCAGGGGTTTTCTTTGCGTCCTTCGGATATCAAAAAAACACCGATTAAGGATTGGGCTGTATTTAGGCTTTACGATAAAAAAAATCCTGACAAAAAAGATATTACTCTGGAGGGAAAAGAGATACTTGAATTAGCTTCAGCTTCTGTTGTTGGAGGTCTTGTTGGCGGTTTGATTTTTGATGATAAGAAATATATTAAATCAAAATACAGAGAATCAGTAAATCAGCTTTTGGGAAATGTTACCGTTCCAATTGCTTGTGTTTGGGCAATTTCAGAACTTTATAAAAAACATAAAAATTTTATAATGGAGCATGTTCCTCAAGTAAATGAAGTTGGAAAAACTTCAAAATATTTTAATAAAGCATTGAGGGCAATACCGTTTTCTGTTGCGACTTTGGGTGCATTAGGTACAGGAATTTTTGCAGGCAACAGAGTTTCTAATTTTTTGAACGAAAAAGTATTTCATAAAAAAGTTGATCGCGGGATAAAGGCAACAGATTTTGCACCGCACGTTGACGATATAGGAATGGCTGTTTCTTTAATGGCTGACAAATCTAAGACAGCATCATTTATACAAAGAACAGTGCCGTTATTCTTGTGTGTACCCGGATATGAAACAGGTATTCATAGAGATTAGAGGTAAAGTTATTTTATAATGTAGATTTATTATTTAGCTTTTGCAACAGCACAAGGCAGACAAGCTCACAAAACTCGTTCTTCGTTTGTTCGTTTTGTGTCAAATTCAGTATGACTCTATTTCGTCATTCAGAGGCTTCAGCGCACGCTTGTGTCCTGTCCGTAAGACTCGCCAAACAATTACTTCAATTTCAAACATATCAATTATTTACACCCAATTAAAATTAAATTGTAACAAAATGTAAAAACGAATTTAAAAATGGCTGAAA
>CACYCU010000171.1 GCA_902772945.1 uncultured bacterium
AAACTGAAGAAGTTTTGATTAAAGAACAACCGGATTGGGTGATCATCTATGGAGATACAAATTCCACCCTTGCAGGAGCATTAGCTGCGGTTAAATTGCATATTCCCGTTATGCATATTGAAGCCGGTGTTCGTATTTACGATTTAACAGTGTCTGAAGAAGTTAATCGCGTTTTAGTTTCTCACATTACGACGATGCATTGTTGTTGTACGCAACATAATGTCGATAACTTAAAAAAAGAAGGTATTACCAAAGATGTTTATCTTACAGGTGACGTTATGTTGGATGTATTTAAGCTTTTTTCCGAAAAAGCTAAACAAACATCCAATATAATAGATAGACTTGGTTTAAAAGAAATCCCTTACATTTTGATGACATTTCATCGAGCGGAAAACATCGATTCAAAAGAAGGTTGTTTGCAACTGATAAAATTGACAGAGCAAATACCGCATAAGATTGTTTTTCCAATACATCCTCGTACGAAAAACAGTTTTATAAAGCATGGTCTGTGGGAACAATTAGAAAACTTCCCCAAGCTTATCCTCTTAGAACCCATTTCTTACTTAGATACGATTAATTTGATCAATAATTGCACTTTTGTCGTTACAGATTCGGGAGGTTTACAACGCGAAGCGTTTTTTGCTAAAAAATACTGTTATTTTTTTTATTTCGATAGTTGCTGGCCGGAATTAGAAGAATCAGGCTGGCAAACGAGGTATAATTTATCTGAAAATAAGTTTGACTTTTCTAAAAAAATGAAAGAAACTTATAACACCAGTTCTTTTGGAACCGGAAATGCGAGCGAGAAAATTGTTCGTTTATTAACCAAGTAAAAAGAATGAAGAAACATATCGTTTTATTACAATTTTATGAAGAAACGCCTAAAAATGAAGAAAACATTCAGAGCAGAACAGCGTTTTTAGGGCAATATCTTTCAAAAAACGATTGTCAAGTTACTTGGATAAAAAATGGGTTTAGTCATGACGCAAAGAAAAATCTTTGGGGAAATTCGATTAAAAATTTGAATGATAATTTTAAGATTATCCATATCCCCGGGACCGGTTACAAACACAATGTTTGCATAAAGCGGTACATTCATGATTGGATTTGTTCTTTTCAAGCATTTAAAGTTCTGAAAACTTTAGGGCATATTGATGCTATCGTTTCTTGCATACCAACTGTAGGAGCTTCTTTTTTAGCAAGCCGTTTTGCAAAAAAGAAAGGCATCCCCTTTATTTTGGATTTGCGAGATGCTTGGCCCGATGATTTTCTGTATGTTTTATCGAATCCTTTATTTCGTTTTTTCGTAAAATTGGCCATAATTCCCGACAGTTTCTTTTTAAAACAAGCGTTGACAAACGCTACAGCGGTTGTATCCATGTCTCGTGATAGGCTAAACTGGGGAATGAAAAAGATAAAACCTACTACAAAGCCCACAAAAATCTTTTATTTAAGCACAGCAAAAGATACAAAATTATCTGAAGAAGAAATGAAAATTTATTCGAAAAAGTATGCTAGTTTATTATCACGTAAAACATTTAAAGTTTTTTATATAAGCCGTTGGGGATTACGTTGCCATCCTATGTTTTTGTTAGATTTAGCTCAAAATTTTTCAAAAGATAATGTAGATTTTATTATTTGTGGAGATGGTTATTATAGAGAGCAAGTCCTAAAAAAAGCGAAATATTTATCGAATGTATTTTTACCGGGATTTGTTTCAAGAAAGGAGGGGTATTTTTTAGCAAAACACTGCAATTGTGGAATTACGTTCTTTTCCATCGAAGGCCAAAATGGTGGTGAGCATCTTCCAACTATCCCCAATAAAGCTTTTTTTTTTTTTTTGTTTGGTTTACCATTAATAAATGGTTTCCAGGGAGAACTGAGTGAAATTGTGCGCGAAAAAAATTTAGGATTGAATTTTTCGGGAAATAATATTGACGCAGTAAAAGAACATATTTTATTCTTAAAGGGTAATTTTGAAATTCGTCAACAAATAGGAAGAAATAGTCGAAAGTTTTTTGAAAATTTTAGTAACCCTGAAATCATTTACCAACAATATGCGGATTTTGTGAAAGGATTTTGTAAATGAAAATTTGCAATTTAACTTCTGTACATCCTCGATACGATACACGTATATTCCTTAAGCAGTGTTGGATCAAAACCTTGCAAGAGGAAGCGCATTTAATTGTTGCTGATAATGAGAAAGATGAGACAAAGGACAATATTCACATCACGGCGTAAAAGGGTATAAGAATTGCTTTTTGCGCATGACATTAGCCGTATGGAATGTTTATAGAAGAGAGCGAAAACCGTCAAGACAGACATCTATATCATACGCGATCCAGAATTGTTATCTGTTACCACCGATCATACAAAGAAAATTTTAGGTATGTACAATAAAAACATATTTGTTTTACATAATTACGCTTTATTGAAAGAATTTTCCGAATGTAAACAGCCTGATATAGAACATGCCAATCGTATTTTATATTATGGTAGAATCTCGCAGGCACGTGGAATCTTTCAAGTGATAAAAGCTTTAGAGCTGTGCCATAATGATATGAAATTAATATTATGCAGATCTTTCGCACCTAGTTCTTTGATGGAACAATGTAAATTGCTACCCGGCCGGGACAAGGCAATGTACATAGAGCAGGTTGACAGAACAAAATTAAGACAATTGTCCCAAAAATGTTTTTGCGGAATAAATTATTTTCCGCCCGTCAAGGCTTATACTACCGCTTGTAGTACAAAAATTTTTGAATACGCAGGAATGTATTTGCCTATAATTACTTCCGGTTTTGATCTATGCAGAAAAGTTATTGGCAATGAAAATAAGTCTTTCGGATTATTTACGAATCCAGAAAGCCCACGAGAAATTGCTAATTTTATTGATAAACTTTACGAAAATAAAGCATTAGCGAGACAACTTGGGGAAAATGGACAAAAAGCCGTAGAAACGAAATATAATTTTGATTCAGAAATAAAAGAATATTTAAACTAGTTAAAACCAATGATAATAGATTTTTATCTGAGTTTAAATGCAAAAAGGAGTTTTTGGAAATATTTCATAAATTAAACGAAGACATTAGAAAGAGTTAAAGCTGATATGATCACATGTATTTATTTGTTGTCGGGATTATGTTTATTAGTTGGGTTCAAAAGGAAGCTATATATTTCGGCATGTTATTTATTTTTTGGACATTATTTTCTGACATATTATCCATTGCAAGCTAATACAGATTGGAAAGATTATTATCTAGCAAGTTTTTTGTTATTCTTTTCTTTAGGTTCATGTTTTCATTTTAATCTGCCTAATTTATTTATCAACTCTGCTAGAGCAAAAAACTTTATTAAAAAAAGTATTTTTGGAGTATCTTCTTTTTTATGCCTATTGGTTAATTGTCGTGTTGTATATAGATGGATTTTTATTCAAAAAACTTATGTAAATATTCGATATCATTTAGCGTTAAACATGAGTTATTGGGAACGTGTTGTTTTTTTCGCAATAAATTTATTTGTTCTTCCCTTATTTGTTTTCTCATTAAAAAACAAATATTTAAAAATCTTTTTTTGGCTTTTGTGTTCTTGTATTTTATGGATTTCTTTGTGTAAGGCTCTAGTGTTTTATTATTGTTTAATCTGCCTTTTCTCTTGGTTTTTGCTGAAAACCGGTAATATTAATGTTTCAAAGTTAAAAGTTGCTCTTTTTTTAACTACCGTGTTTTTTTCTACGTATATACCTTTTTCTTTTTATACAGGAACTATTGCATCCCCACATGCTGTACTTGAGAGGCTATTTCCATGTGTTAAGAGATATTCTTATGTACTGTTAGATTACTCCTATAAAAACAAGTTGTATACATATGGATCTTCAAGTTTCTACAAGCTATACCATTTGTTTTCTCCGAATAAAGAGCGAATACCTCTTGAAAAAAGAGCTATTGCCATATTGTATAATATTGATGAATCTACAATACAACCTGGCCGATCAGCAGGTTCATCAACACCAGTTTCATTATATGTGGATTTTGGTTGGTTTGCTCTAATTTTTGCATTTTTGTTGGGCACTTATTTGAAAACAGTTGATATTTTAATGATAAACTTTTGCAGAAACAACAAAATTACCTTACCAGTAGCAATCGCTCATTCTTGTTGCGTAACAGGCTCTACCATGTTTCTTTCGAATGGAATGGGAGCTACATTACTGTCAGCTGGCATGTTTTTTTATTCAGTATTATTGTTTTTGTTTATAAATTTAGATAAAAAGCTCCAAAAAGTCTCATAATTTATGCTAACCCAATTCCTTCAGCCGTTTTCTTTGAATGACATAGGGCAAGTTTTATGCGGTATAAGTGGGCTTGTTATTGTTAAATTTATATCCATTGAAAATTATGGTATCGTGGCTTGCATGCTAGTGTTCACAAATCCTTTTAATTCGATTGCCACAGGTTATTACGACACCACTATACTACATAAAAAAGACGAAAGCAAAAGGCAAGCGTGTATAAAATTGTGTTATTCTTAATTCCAGCAATATCGGTTGTATGTAGCTTTTGTGATCTTTGTTTGCAAAAATTTTCATTTAAAGGATAGATTGTCAATTTCTGGATATTGTCGATATTCTTTGTTTTGATAGCTAACAACTCTTTATTTGAATTGGTAATCAGAAAAATTTACATACATGAAGGAAAGTTTAAACAGCTAAGTTATTTGCTATTTTCAAATTATTTGTTTTACCATTTATCTTATTATATTTTTGGAAGGATTGGCGCTGTTGTATTTTAAGGAAAACTATTGGCGTGACTATTTCTCGTGACGTCTTTACATTAAAGAATATTAGCATAAAAACAATAAAGTTTAATTTTAACATGATAATAAGGACTTTACGAGACTATAAACATTATCCTAAATGCCAATTACCTTCTACAGTTTTAAACAGTATATCCTTTGCGTCCATCATTCCTGCACTTAATTTTTTATTCGGGAATACCATCGCGGGACAATTTGTGCTCGTTTATAGGATTTTACTTATCCCGCTTTCGCCGTCAGGAAAGATTATCGGAGATTTTTTATCAACATAGCGTAAGTATTACAATACGTTATAATAATCTGTTAATAGTTTTATCACAATAAACAAAAATCTTCGTTCTATTTTCTGTACTTATCTATTCTATAATTCTTTTAAGTAGTTTGATAATTTATAAATTTGGATATAATATAAAAACCTATTTTTATTTATAGCCCGTACCGATTTTAACCCCGGTTCAGTTCGTCGCTAGCCAATTGCCAGGAGTTTTATTGGCAAATACTAACAGTGTGAGATATAAAATGTTCTATGATCTTTTAAATTACATTTTTGTTTTGTCAACCTTTGGTATAACGTTTTTGTCCCAGTTGAATCATTATGTTTGTATGAAATCACTAGCATACGTCTTAACTAACACCTACATTTTTCATTATTTCATTATTTATAATTATGTGCGGAATTTTCGGTATACCAATAATTAAAAAACGGACTATAACAGAGGTTTTTGCCAATAAAATAAGTGATAAAAATCATGGCTCTTGATTAGTATTTTTTATAACCCTCCCCAAAATATACGTTGTATAAATGAAGCGAAATTATCGTTTTTGTGATTAAATTTACATTCACATTCTTATAAACGAAGATAATCAACCCTTGAATTTTGCGAAGCGACGTTTGGCGTAACC
>CACYCU010000172.1 GCA_902772945.1 uncultured bacterium
TATAAGTGTAGAGGTATAATTACTTTATGGATAGAAGAGATTTTACTGTAATCGAAAATGATGCAAAAACAAAGATTGAAAAAGAGCCAAAAGCTGTTTTGCGCCAAACAAATCCGATTGCTAAAAAATTCGTAGAATTCCATAATGAAAAAGAAAAATTTAGCGTAAAAGAATTGTTTAAAAAATAAAAACATTCATTATAGGTAGGGGTAATGTACCAAATTAAAAATCAAATTTATTTGGATATGTCCAAAACGCAGAAGTCTGCTTTGTGTAATTTTTTGCGTGCATTAGTTAAAAAATCTCCACAGCTTTCTGTTGATGATGTTTTGGATAAATTTTTAGAGGATGAAAGGTATTATTTTGATATAAAAAATCCTCATTTTGAATTTTTGCAAGATTATTTAGATAATAATAAGTTTTTAGAAGATACTTATTTATATATAAAAGAATGTCGCAAATATTACGACTATAAGAAAAAACAAGAACCGATAATTCTGGCGCAAAAAGAGTATGAAAAGAAAAAACGAGCTTTTTTAAAAGAAGTAAAAATGTCAAAAGAAGCTCCGACCAAAAAACAGCTTTATTATTACGAGCGCTTGTGCAAAAAATATAACATAGAAAAAAAAGAATTATCATCCAAGCTTGAAGCGAGGGATGAAATAGACAGGATATTGAATGAGTATACAAGAGATTTTGAAAATATTAACTGATGCCGGTATTGAACCGAATGAGGCAAATGTCGAGATGAAGCTTTTGTTGGAGCGTTTTGCCGATTATGGTGCAAAAGATATTATCATGGGTAACAAGTTATCTGAAGAAAAGTTGAAAATTGTGAAACAAAAGGCCGAACTTCGCGCAAAAACACGTCAACCGATTCAGCATATTATAGGTTTTGCAAACTTTATGGGTGAAGATTTTATAGTTAATCCTTCGGTTTTGATTCCAAGAGATGAGACAGAATTTCTTGTCCGCAAAGCTGTTGATGTTATAAAAAATAACGGTTTTACTTTTGCTTTGGATGTCGGAACAGGTTGTGGGTGTATCGCCTGCATGATTGCAAAGCTTACAGAATGCAGAGTAATAGGCTTGGATATTTCGACAGATGCTCTGAATACGGCGCTCGATAACGCTTCTCGACTGAATCTTTATAATAAAGCTATTTTTAGAAAATCTGATGTGTTCTCAAATGTGAAGCCCGGTGAAAAATTTGATCTGATAGTTTCAAATCCCCCTTATATTCCAAAATCCGCAAAATTACATATTCAAAAAGAGGTAACTTTTGATCCTGATTTGGCGCTTTATACAAATGACGAGGATGGGCTGGAATTTTACAAGCGAATTATTTCCGGCGCTTGTGAAGTATTGAATTCAGGCGGCTATTTGTTGTTTGAAGTTGGTCAGGGGCAAGCTCAGCCTGTTGCTGAATTGATGAAATTAAAAAATTTTGGCGATATTGAGATTATTTCTGATTTGGCCGCTATAGAACGAGTTGTTTGCGGGAAAATGAATAATAATTAATAATTTGTTATTAGAACTTATTATGTTTGAGTTTAGTCTCATATTATTAGAAATTTTTTGTTTTAGAAAATATTTTATTAATGTATTTTGTAAATAATTATTACAAAAATTTTTAAAAAATTAAAGTTTTTTATTAAATGTGCCGTAATAGAGCATGGTAGGTAAATTGTCTGTGTACACAGACAATTGAACCCAAAAGTATGTAGGTAATATTTAACAAATATATATCCGGTATATGTATTTGTTAAGAAATATTACAAGGAAAAAGTCTCTACAACCCAGTAATATCAAGGTTTTGAGCAAAATACAAAAAACCGGATGCTTCATCCGCGCAATTTTTGTTAAAAACATGTTTTTACATGGGTATAGAGAAAGTATAAGTATATCAGTGTGCAAACTGAAGAAAGGATTTGTTATGGTTCATGGCGTAGATTACTCTACAATTAGAGTATATGATAATCAAGGGAATGTAAGAACAATTCAGATGCCTACAGCTCAAATCAAAAAGAATGTAGATGGCGGTTTTATGACTCAAGATAAAGCTGGTGTATATACTATTAAAGGAGCTGAAATTGAAAGGCAAGATGGAAATCAACAAAAGGGTAAAGTAGTTGGTGAACCAAAAGTATCTGGATCAATTTCGTTTAATGCTCTTGCTGATAGTATGAATTTGCCAGCCGATATACGCCAAGCTTTTATGAACTTTTTAAATGAAGAAGGGTTAAATATTGATGAAACTGGTGATATAAATTTTGGTGATGTAAATAAATTACAAGAAGCTCTTAATAAATATGCGGAAGCAAATAAAAAAAGTTTTGTGGATCCTGCAAATGGTAAATTTGTAAAATTTACAGAAAATTCTGATCCAAATGGTATAAATGAATTAACAACAGGCGATAATCCGATTCTTGGCAGTCAAGACGGAAACGGAAGATATAAGCTTAATAATGAAGAAGCTTTTAATGAAAAACTTCCTGAACAGATAGGCGAACCTACATATGAAGTAGCAACTGCAAAACCAACATCATTTGAAGGGGCGCAAACAACTCGTACTACAAGACGCGAGAATACAGTTGAGATTCCTAATGATTTAAAACATAATAAAGATGCAAAAGAGCAATTTACAACTCAAGTAAATAATGCATATACAGAATATGTAAATCGTCCCGATATTCAGGTCAAAAAAAATGTATATATTGCTTTAAATAAATATGAGAAGCAAGTAGAAAAAGAGATGGCAAAAATCCAAAAGGAATGGCTGTCTGATCCTAATAACGTTTCTGCAAGAAATAAAAAACAAATGAATGGTGTCGATATTATTAAGATGTTTGTAGATAAAAATATGTCGGCACAAGAAAAAGCAGGTTTTAACAAAAATGTAAACGACTTGCTAAGTGATGAAAGCAAGCAGGATTTTTTATTACAAGCTTATAGGGATTTAGGTGGATATGCTGGTAATAGAAAATGGTCTGACTTAACAGATATTGAAAAAAGAAATGCTGCTGTATATGCTGTAGCTAAAGAGAGAGGTTTAGATCCTGAAGTCTTATTACAAACAATGGCAATAGACAGAGTTATGGCTAATAGGACACCGGAACAGATAAAAGCTGATGATAAATATTTTATTGAACATCAAACAGAAGATTATGTAAACGATGCAGAAGCAGAGCAAGTATTTAACAATACTGATATGCACTTGTCTAAAAAATCTGCAAAAGCTCATAACGGTGATGGTAGAGAACATCAATATGTGGGCAAATATGGATTAAGAATGATTGAGACTTGTCCTCAATTATTTGGAGATGAAGTTTCTCAAAACGAATTTAATGCCAATAAAGATGGCGATTATTTTGAGGCAGATGTAAAAGATCCTGAAACCGGTAGAATGGTTCATAAATACTTTAAATTTAATAGTGAGAACTATAAACGTATAATGCTTATAGCCTGTGACCCTACAAATGTTTCAGAAGAGGATAAAGATTTCATAAAGAGTCATAATATGACTCTAAGAGAAGGCCGTGAAGGTTTGATGTTGGTGATGCCAACAAGAACAGGCGATATGGCTAGAGTTGAAGAAATTATTGGAAACGGTAATAAAAAGGTTGGAGAAAAAGAACTGCAACGTTGGAGACATATGGGTCAAAGGACAGGTCTAAGCGCTGATGCTAACCATACAAAAATAAAAAGACTCTTGAATGTATTAAAAGAGGCAGGTATCGGCTTTGGAATGGGGGCTTTAACTGGTGGTCTAGGAGCCTTGCTTTCCGGCCCGGTTAAAGCTGTTGCTGAAACAGCTTCACAAACGCTAAAATGGTCAACTGAAGGCAGATATATTGATTATACTACTCCGGAAAGAACAATCCATGGTATAACACCTGAAACCATAAAAACTATAGCAACTGATGATCAATCTATAATGCATACAGTTACTTTAGATGTAAATGGCCGTAGTATAGAATATGACGTAACAACTTTTGTTCCTGGTCAAGAATATACAATCAATATTGAAGGACAAGAATATACTGTAACAATACCAGAAGAAACTGGCCAAGTTTGGGCAGATGGTGAATCTGGTGAAATATTGGTTGATGGACAAAGAGCGACTTGTACTAAAAATATTGTTACTAAACAAGCATTGAATGCCGGTATTGCAGGCGGTATTGCCGGAGCTGCTCATGCGTTGTTTACATCTGGTAATATACACGATAAAGGCAGAAATAATGATAATGTATTTGACTTTACACAAATTGTTGAAAATACAGAAACAGATACAAAAACATTTAATTTAAATATTCCGCAATATATTGAAGTTCAGGAAAGACAAGGTTCAGGTACCGAAGTTGCAGGATTTAAACCTTGTAAATTAAATGTAACCCGTGTAAATGCTAATTTGAACCGTGGTGAAACAATGGAAGACATGGTTGCACAGTATTATGGCGTACAACAGGGTTCTGATGATTATAAAAAAGTTTTTGCATATGTTCAACAATTTAATCAACTACAGAAATTTGGCGGTATGCAATATCCTGACAAAAATATAATAAATCTTCCTGATTTTATCCCAGCAGAAATTACCGGTAATAAATTAGATAGAAAAGCTGATCCATCAAATCCTGATGAAAGATTAAGATTAGCTACACAAGATATTCCGATAAGAGCAGGTGGAAGATATGCAAGACCTGCCGCTGCAGGACATATGCAAGCAACAGGCTGGAATCTACACGCCAGAGTATATACTGGTGGATAAACAAAAGAGCCTTCGGGCTCTTTTGAAAATGATTGTACATTATAGAGATTCTGAATTAGAATTATCTAAATCTAAATCCCCAAAAATTTTTGAAATGAAAAAGATATAAAACATTGAACGACGAGGATTTTAAAAAAACATGTTAAAAATTGTAAACTTTCATGAAAAAACAGTAAAGTTTTAACCATGAAAAACCGTTTATATACATGTATATATAGTGTTCATGTGCAAAAGAATAGACGAGGTCAATATGAAGACAACTAAAATTAATAGTAAAAGGTTAACAGCATTTATCTTAAGCTTGTTGCTCGTTATGCAGCAATCACTGGCTTATCAAGTATTAGCTTCTACGATTACTGATGCTAGCGGAAATCAAATACCGGGACAAAACGGAGTTTACAATGTTCGCCCGGATGCAGCAAACGGAAGAACTGGTTTTAGACAGTTTGGTAAAATAGACCTTTCTAACGGTGATGTTTTGAATTTTATTTTTAATTATTTAAAACAAACAGAGAACATTACATTTAATGGTAGTACTCACGATGCACATTATACAGTTAGTGATAATAACCCTATTGATACTTTTGTTGCATTAGTTAACAATGGTGTTAATATTCAAGGGCTTGTAAATGCTTTGCAAGAAAATGGTTTGATGAAAACTGATGGTAATTTAATGTTTATTTCACCTAATGGATTCGCAGTTGGTTCATCAGGTGTTTTGAATGTTGGAAGTTTATCAGTAATAACTCCGTCACAAAATGAATATGATAAATTATCAAACTATTTAAATTTACCAAAAGAAAGTCAATATTGGATTAAAAAGACTCATATCGAAGAAACTTTAGATGATCCTGGTTATAGAGTTGTTTCAAGGGATTATGATTATAATAATAACTTAGCTGTTGACACAGATAAAACATTTAACCCAAGTACATTACAATATGGCGGTCAACAATTAAATATTGATGCAAATGCAGGTGCAATTACTGTTGAAGGCAACGGCAGAGTTTTGGCTCGCGGTGATGTAAACTTCCAAGGTGGAAAAGTTACTGTTGCAAACGGTGCTAAAGTTTATGCAGGTACTGCATTCTCAAATGATAATTCTAATGTATATACTAATGCCGGAAATACTATTGACCCAGAAACACAAAGAACTTTTGCTAATAATCTATTCACAGCATTAGTTAATGCAGGTGATGTAACAAATGCTACAAATATTCAAAATGCTAACGGTAATATTAACATTGTATCTACTGTTGGTACAGATACTGCAGCAAATTCTCAGGTTAGAAACTATGCTACTAACGGCAATGTTTATATTACTAACTCAGGTGTTGACGGTATCGCAATTGCAGGCGAACTTACAAACCGCAATGGCGATATGATTATTAAACAAGAAAACACTTCAGCAGGCTTATCCGTTGCAAATACTGCAAGAATTAATTCTAACAACTCTAAAGTTTCCGGCGTTGAAGGATTGTTGATGCAGAACGTTGGTTCTCAAGGCATGGATATCAGAGGACTTGTTACTGCAAATCACGGACAAAAAGCTAATTCAGTTAACTTTGTTAACAGAAATTCTGATATGACACTTGGTGATACTGCTAATGTTAACAACGGTGTTAATATTCAATCTAACGCTGATGTAAATATTCAAGTTACAAACGGAAACCTTCACAACAACGGTGTTGCTCGCAACCACATTGCAACAACTAACGCTGCTCACCTTAATATAGCTGCTACAAACGGCGAAATCGGTGAAAATGTTCAAGGTTGTCCGAACGGAAATTGCACAGGTATAGGACTTGATGCAAGAGATTTGACTAAATCAATTAATACAAATATTGACGGTAATATTACTGCAGTAAGTACTAAAGGTTCTAACAACAAATCTTTGGTAAATATGGCAAGTTTAGGTAACGATATGCACGTTGATCATATCGCAGCTGACGGAAGAGTTATATTGTTGGCTGATGGTACAGCAACAAAATCTCAAAGATCATACGTTACAAATTCTAATGTTACAAAAACAACAGGTACTCAAGCATACAGTATTGTAAACAGAGCATCTGACGATAATACACCAAATGTCGAAGGCACAGGACTTTCATTGATTGCTTCAGGCAAATTAGGTGAAGCCGATAAAGCCTTAACATTCAGACAAAACGGAGTAAACCATTTATTTGATGGTGATGATGCAAGACAAGGTCACGTATACAATCCAACATTACCAACAGAAGGTGTTGATATGTTGGCAATCGGTGACATCAATGTAAAAGGTCTTGATGCCGCAAATGGCGGAAAAGCTAATACAAATGTTTGCGCAATTGTTTCAAGAACAGGTGATATAAACGCTGAATTCTCAGGTGATGTATATATTGAAGAAACTATAGCACCAAAAACAATTAATATGCTTACTCGTGGTAAACATATGGTTGTAAATCACTTAGGTGAAGCACCTTCAACATACAGCTCAAGCTATGGTTCAAGCGATTATTATGGCGGAAAACCAA
>CACYCU010000173.1 GCA_902772945.1 uncultured bacterium
AATTGCACGTAAAGGTTTGTCGGGGAGGTGATGGGATTACGTGCAAAATTAGAAGAATGACATATTTGCACGTAAAAAATTGGATGGAAAAGTTGATTTTTGGTTAGGCTTACGTGCAAAAAAGAGGATGCGAGTAATTTGCACGTAAAGAGTTATCTTTCAGACGATGGTAGTACGTGCAAAATAGAAAAAAAGTTGTATTTGCACGTAACGAAAAGAGTGGACAGCAGAAGCTTACGTGCAAATACAGAATTTTTGGGGGTTTTGCACGTAAAAAATTGGTTGGAAGAGCAAACCCTCGGTTGGGGTTACGTGCAATCCAGAAGATTTTATTATTTTGCACGTAACCGAACTTTAAAAGACTTTGTCCCAACTTCGATTTTTCGTGCAAAAACCTCGTAACCCCGAAATGGCACGTAATTTTGCAAAAAAAGAGGCTCCAAACACAAAAGATCAAGTAAACTTCCTTTTGATTTACCACCCACCAAGAATTGATCATTGTCAAACAGAAATAATTTATCTTTTATTTTCATATCTATCCCAGACTTCTTTTATAGTTTCAACGAAAACAACAAAAGATGGATGATCTGTGTCCTGAATGCTCAGAAAGTGATTCTTTTTCTTGAGATAAATTTCTCTAATATCTTCCCAATATCCATAGTTCTTTAGTTTACGAAATATTTCATAGACTTTCTCAGAATTAGGAACTGGAGCCCAGTCATATTTTTGACGCTGCTTATCATGAAGTAAACGGCAATACTGGCCATTTTTATTTTTTGCTAAAATAGCAATATCTGCACTAAAATCAAGTCGTCCATCAACAACTCGCCTAATAGTGATGGCTGCTTTAGAATCTTGGCAATACTTAAAGTCTTCATATTCTTCTGCAATCAAATTATCAAGATAATCCATTGCATAATCTTTTAACTTACCTGGATTAAGCTGTGTTATCAAACAATTCTCAATTACAAAATTGTAATCTAGATCAAAAGGTAAGGTGTTGTTTTGAGTAATAAGCTTTTTATACAAACTTCCAACTGAATCTACTTGTGATTCAATTTTTTTTTCTTTTAAGATTTCTTGCTTTAAACGATTAAGCTTGTCGGAAATAAAAAAATGATAAGGTTTATAATCCTTTGATTCTACATAATGGTACATAATAACTCCTCTGTGATAAAAAGTTTAATAGAATTCCACTAACCTACCATTTGAAGAGTATGTACCTCTTTCAAATCGTTACAGTATAAGCAAAAAAAAGTATTAGACAACCTCCAATTCAACATTTACTGTTTTACAACTTCCAAAAAATGACCATCGTCAAACATATAAAATCGAGAATTGTAATAAAATCTGACATACTTTATTTTTAGAATTGTTGGTTAAAAGAAAAAGCCTCGGAAGAGCGATGTTTGAATATCATGTAACGTCTAGAATAGAACTCAAATATTGTTCATATTCTGGAGGGACTCCAATATCATATTCTTTTAAGTAATATAAAAAATCTGTTGGAAAAATAAAATTTCCATCACGATAATAACCAGGACTAAGTTTAAACTCTTTGCCTGTAAAGATCTCATGACTTATCATTGGCATACAGCAATAAGGCTCCAATGATTCTATATGCTTGATTATTTGTTTTTTAGGAATGCTGTTGTGATAGTTTTTGAAAGCATCAAATGATTCATCACAGTCGCCATAATCCATGCCCTTGAAATTCGCAAATTGCTGAAGAGTAACCTCTTTGTCAAAAACATCCTTTACTGCTTTCATTTCCTTCTTCGTTCATATTTGGCGAAAAAACTTTTCAGCCAGTATTATCATCAAAACTCTGTTTCCGCTTGGAGAAACTCTCATTACATCACAAACAACCCCAAAAACTCATGTCTGTAAATTACACAACTTTTTTTTCAATTTGATCGAATGTACCAAACTTTTGTTCGTATTGTCCATCAGGAAGGCTAATATCAAAAAGACAATCTGTATCATCAAAGATTTCTATAACGACAGCTTTTCTACCATCCTTGAGTAATACAGTATCATATAATTTTACGTCCATTTTATCTCCTATGAGACAAGGTTGTCGACCCTCCAAAAATTGATCATCGTCAAACTCATCATCATTTGCCATGAATTCTTCAAATTCTTTGACAATATCTTCAGGAGCTCCTGGTAAAAGGTGCCAATTACCAAATTCCATTACAAAGTATGGGCTACTCATAAATTTCGGTTCTTCTGCTATCATATAAAACATCCTCACATAAATTCTTTTTATAAAGTCATAAGCGTAGATGCCATCTCCCGAAGAGTTGCACTCTCAAAACCTTTTGAAAGCATCCTGCAAACCATTTACATGAATAATTTGATTGCCTAAAAAAATTGACCATTGGCAAATCTGCTTTCGTAACATATTTTAACACCTCTTTAATATTTTACAACACAATAAAAACATATATTCCTACACATTCCAAATGTTTTTTACACAGCCCTACCTTGAAAAGATTTCCTTACAACTTTGTTGAGAAATTTATATTCAATGCAAAATTATTTCCCTGGGTGCCGGTGGTGAACAGATATGTAAGTGTGGCAGGTATAATATCTATCCAGGCATGAACGGCTATGGAATCTTTTAGGCCTCCCTTGTCGTAGATCCATTGCAAGAGGAAAGTTACTCCAGCCTGAAATGCTGAGGTCAAAAGAATAGATGCCCAGTCGATGTTAGCAACAACCTGCTGAGGTATATGAACTGCAGAAAATGCAATTGCATCAATAATCTTTGCCGGAACAACACCAAAGGAAACCTTCATTTCTTCATAACCTGTACCACGGAACAAGACTTCCTCTCCAATTCCTGTCATTGTATAATCAAAACAGGAAACCGCAAAAACTGCAGCCACACCTAAAGCGATTGGAATTTTATAATTGCCCAGATAGGATTCTCCTGTTTTGAATACACTATTATCAAAGCCGGCTAAACAATTATAACCAACAATAAATGCACTATATGCTGCTAT
>CACYCU010000174.1 GCA_902772945.1 uncultured bacterium
ACCACATGCCCATATTTATTTGTCAAAGGTCTTGCGACCTTGAGCGTGTCTACCCCTCTCCTCAAAAGATATTTAATCTTTCTCGTCGGCAGAGTACCACATGCCCATATCTTATTATCTATATTCTTAATTTACATAAAAAATTTTTTCTAGTCAATGCTTTATATTTTCCGGATGAGCTGAATTCGACAGTATAATCTCATAATACTCATTCTTATCAATATCTACTCCCATTGTTTTGGGATCTGCAAATATTTTTTTCTTTTTTTTATTCAATAATTTTTTGTAATCACCAGACATACTCCAATTATATTACAAAATCTTAAAAACTGCTTGAAATTTTTGCTTATTTGTTTTACCATTACTATGCGTGCGTCGGTTTATATGTGGATGAACCGATTTAAGGAATTTAAAGTACGAAATATAATATAAAGGAATAGTAAAATGAACCCTATTATTGATGAATTGGAAAAAAATTATTTAAGAGACAATCTTCCTGAAGCTAATCCTGGTGATACAGTAAAAGTTTTTGTAAGAATTGTTGAAGGTAACAAAGAAAGAATTCAGGCTTTCGAAGGTACCGTAATAAAGAAACACGGCTCAGGTATTAACAAAACTATCACTGTTAGAAAAGTGTTCCAAGGTGTTGGTGTTGAACGTGTATTTTTACTTAACTCTCCAAGAATTGAAAAAATTACAGTTCTTAGAAAAGGTGATGTAAGACGTTCAAAATTGTATTACTTGAGAGAACGTTCAGGCAAAGCAACTCGTATCAAGGAAAAAATTGAAAAAAGATAATCACATACACTGGTATCCCGGTCATATTGCTAAAGCTGAAAAGAAGCTTAAAGAACAATTGACGCTAGTGGATGCGGTAATTGAAGTTATTGATGCGAGACTGCCTTTTTCAAGCAGTTATGATAATATTACGAGGCTTTTAGGTGAAAAGCCTCGTCTTATTTTGCTTAACAAGTCAGACTTAACTGATTTAAATGAACTTAATAAATTCATAAAAATTCTTGAAGATAAATCTAACTTCCCGGTTCTTAAATCTGATGCCAAAAATTCTAAAGACCTAAATTTAATTGTAAAAAAAGTTATAGAATTATCAGAGCCCAGAATTCAAGCCATTATGGCTAAAGGGCTATTGAGGCGTCCGGCAAGAGTAATGGTTGTCGGAATGCCAAATGTAGGGAAATCAAGTATTATAAACAAGTTGACTAAATCTTCAAAAACCAAAACCGGTGCAAAAGCAGGTGTTACCCGACAACAGCAATGGGTTAGAATAAGCCCTCAACTTGAACTTTTAGATACTCCGGGCATCATACCTATGAAACAAGAAGATCAAATAAGAGCCAAAAAACTGGCTTTTGTAAATGCAGTTTCAGAAAATGCATACTCAAATGAAAACGTTGCCAGAGAACTATTATTACTCCTAGAAAGTAAATATAAGGAAACAATAAAAGAATTTTACAAAACAGAAGATTTGACACTCGAAGGAATTGCAAAATCAAGAAATTGGTTAATTTCAGGCGGTCAGCTTGATATTGAAAGAACTGCAGTGTATGTACTTAAGGATTTTCGAGAAGGTAAAATCGGAAAATTTATACTTGATGAGGTTGATAATGGAATTTAGAAATAAGTTTGGACATGAGCCACTATGCGACGATAAATTAATTGAAAGCAGAAATAAAAGGGCTTCAAAAAGATTGAAAACCGAACTAACTGTAGATTCTCCGATAATTCAGCTATTTACATTCGATTACAATCAAAAACGCACTGTCATAGGAACCGATGAAGCAGGCCGAGGCTCCGGTGTCGGCGCTGTATATGCCGCTGCCGTTTGCTTTCATAAAAGAAGCAAGGATTTGATTGAAAAAATTTCAGACCTTAATGACAGCAAAAAACTTACACCTAAAAAACGAGAAGAACTTTATAAAATAATAAAATACGAAACTATAAACTGTATTGTTCCTGCGGATGTTGATATTATTGAAAGAGATAATATCCTGTACGCTTCATTAGGCGCCATGAAAGAGGCTGTAGAAACAGTTGAAGCAAACGCCGAATATAAAAAATTAATGGTGTTGGTAGACGGAAATTTCCAAATCCCCGGGTTAAAATTTTCACAAAAATATGTTATAAAAGGGGATGCAAGATCCGCATCAATTGCAGCTGCAAGCATCTTGGCAAAAGTGGAACGTGACAGATATATGGTTAAATTATCCGAAGAATATCCTGAATACGGTTGGGATAAAAATATGGGTTATTTAACAAAGGAACATTTGGAAGCTATTGACAAATATGGGCTTACACCATATCACAGAAAGTCATTTTTAACCAAACATTTTGCAAAAAATGAACAATTAAGTTTGTTCTAATATTAAATCTTGTAAAATTTTATAAAAATAACGGCAAAAAAATATATTATAAGTTTTGATATGAAAAAGGAGATATATATATGATAACAAGCATAAAAAGTTATGACAATTGTTCTTTTGCCGGAGTATATGGGGATAAACAAGTTATTTCTCACCTGAAAAATAAAATTGGAAACATTGAAACATGGGAAAATTTGGATACACAACTGGCTTCACAAGTTGATAATAGAGTTGCAGATATTCAATTAAGAGTTACTAGAGACTATGACGGTACAAAAAGATTAAGCGGTACAGTCATCCCGACAAAAGAATTTAAGCATTTATTTGATAATATTATCGCAGGCATAAGTGAAAGCAAAAAACAAAAAGCTGCAGATGTTATTACAAATCTTGTAAGTGCAGCAAATTCGGCTCGTGATTTCGCTTTTTCAGCTCAAAAAGAATTTCAAGAAATTACACCTAATAACATTGAAAAATTTAAAACAGAAATACTAAGCAAAATAATAACTCACTAAAAAAAGGCCCTTTAGGCCTTTTTTTATATATTCTATCTTTTGTTATACCAATGATAATTGTTCGGATGAATTTGCAAAAATATTATCTGCTGAAATATCTATAGAATCATGATTAACATCTGACAACACTTCATTTTTAATATTTCTCAAATCTTCTTGCATCAAACGTCTTGGAGAACCGTCTTCCATAGAATGATTTCTCAAAAGATAAGATGGATGGAATATAGTCATAGCTCTGTAATCTTTTCCATCTACAGTAACAGTCATCCACTGTCCTCTTACTTTTGATATTGTTTGTTTTTTATCCAATTCAATAAAAGATTTTAAAGCTGTAGCTCCGCATAAAACTATAGCCCTCGGGTTGATTATATCAATTTGAGCTTCCAAAAATTTTCTGCAAGACGCTTTTTCAGCATCTGTCGGAACTCTGTTTTCAGGCGGTCTGCATTTTACTGTATTAATAATGTATACGTCTTCTTCTCTGGAGATACCGGCTTCAGCCAAAAAATCACTTAATAATTTCCCTGCTCTGCCAACAAACGGAGTGCCCGTCATATCTTCTGTTTCTCCCGGAGCTTCACCAATCAACACAATTTTTGCTGTTGATGGATTACCGTCAGAAAAAACAATATTATTTCTTGTTGCACCTAATGCACAAGCATGACAATTTTCACATTTTTCCCTTACTATCTCCAAACAATCTCTTTTCATATTTTCTCCTCTTTAAATAGCCCTACGCTATATTTTTTACAGTATCTTTTCAACTCTTTCATAATAACATCTGATAACATAAATACCGCTATCAAATTCGGTACAGCCAAGAATAAAGTAAACGCATCAGATAGATTGATTATACTTTTAAAGTTCATGGCAGAACCTATAATAATGAATATACAATATATAACCTGAAAAGTCCTGGTTGTCAATTTTGTTTCGCCAAATAAATAATTCCAAGCTTTTATTCCGTAATAAGAACCGCAAAGCATTGTAGACAAGACAAAACAACTTGCCATAAATGTTAAGAGAATTGGGAAAAACGGACAAACACTGCCAAACGCTTTTGATGTTAATTCAATTCCCGCAATACCTGTAGTGTTTAAATATTCACCGGAAACCACAATTACAAAAGCCGTTGCAGAGCCAACAATAACTGTATCAACAAACGGTTGAAGCATGGCAATAAATGCCTGAGCAACAGGTTTAGAAGTTTTTACGGCCGAAAATGCAATCGGTGCAGTACCTAGCCCTGCTTCATTTGCAAACATAGCTCGTCTAAACCCCCATAACATACAAGCAAACATCCCTCCCGTTAATGCTCTTGGTTCAAATGCCTCCTTTATTATTATATGAATTGTATGCGGAACATGGCCTATATGATACAGACAAATTGCAAAAGCAGTCATTACATACAATGTACACATAACAGGAGTTACTTTTGATGTAAATTTTCCAATGGCTTTAATTCCACCAATAATAGTAACAAAAGTTATTATTGCAACGATCAAACCTAAAAGCCAGCTCTGATTAGCAAAAAAGCTGTTATCACCACCTGTAACTTCAGTAATTTGGGTTGTCATAGCATTTATTTGGAACAAATTCCAACCGCCAATCATCGCAAAAATACAACATACTGCATATATTTTAGACAGATGCGGTGCAAACTTGCCAATATATTTATTATTTTTGAGGGCTCCTTCAATATAATACATCGGGCCACCTGCAATGGTTCCATCAGAATTAACTTTTCTGAATTTTATACCGAGAAGCACTTCGGCAAATTTTAATGCCATTGAGAAAAATCCCGCTATTATCATCCAAAAAATAACCCCCGGACCGCCTATTGATACTGCCGCAGCAGAACCTGCCACATTTCCGATACCCGCCGATGCGGATATAGTCGCCGTAAGAGCTTGAAAAGAAGAAACTTCCCCTCGTTTTTTCTTTTTTATTAAATCCTTATGTTCATAATTTTTAGTTATAAGTTTTATTGCATGTTTAAATCCCCAAATCCCGATAAATCTGGTTCGGAATGTAAAATAAAAAGCAGCAGTCATAAGAAGGGCTACTAAAAATTCAATCCTTACTCCATGAATTGTAATTGAGCTGAAAATAATCCCTGAAATCTTATCGGCTATTGGAGATAAAAGTGTATCTATTGCTGCATCTAAATTCATTACACATCAATTGTATCATAAACATATTTTATGCAACATTTACGGCTTTTGGACTATTCGCATAATTTACAAGAGCCTTAAACACAAACGGATGAAGTTTACCATCTTTTACATCTTGATAAATTATTGTCAACGCTTGCTCTGATGTAAGCGGTTCTTTGTAGATGCGTTTTTCTGTAAGAGCTGAATATTTATCAGCAGTTGAAAGTATCTGTAAATTCAAATCAGCATTAAAATTCTTATTTACCCACGGATAACCCGTCCGTTTTGCATTTTGATGATGATTTCGAATTAAATTCAGCGTTTTTTCACTAAGTCCTGAATTTTTAAGCATTTCATAGCTTAATTCGGAATGCGTATGCATTATTTTAGTTTCAGTATCATTTAATCTTGCAGGTTTGTTTAAAATTTCAGATGGAATTAAAACCTTCCCTAAATCGTGAAGATAAGCCGCATCTTCTAATGATTTTGTATCTACTTTGTTTTGAAGGGAAAAGGGCAAATGCTCCGTTATACCCTTTGTAATATTTTTTGTATCTGTAGCGTGAGTTTGCAAAAGTTCTTTCAACTCTTTCATATTAAGAGTCATATCGGGATTAAAATTTTTTACTATATTTTTTATTTTATTATTGCCCTCAATCATTTTTTGTATTGCAGTTTCTGTTGTAAAACGATCCAGAGATGTTACTTCAAACGTATCAGATTGTCCGAAACTTATGTATCTGTTTCGGTTGGTATGAATATTCGGGGTAATTCCGCCTACACTCAGCGATCTTGAAATTTCAAATCCCATTTACACACAACTATATTAACTACACTACTCTTATATAAAGTATTTTTTATGAGAGAAATTGTCTTGTCAAAATATTTTGTGAATAAAAGTTAACAATAAATTATTGGTGCTATAATCAAAATATGAAAGATATAAAAAACGTATTAATCTGTGGATTGGGTGCTATCGGTTCAATTTATGCAGAAATAATAAAAAAAACATGCACTCTAAAAGTTCTTGTCGATGAAAAAAGATTAAACAGATATAAAACAAATCCTTTAATATTCAACGGAAAAGAATTAATCGTCGATTATATTTTACCATCAGAAACAAATTTCAAAGCAGACTTAATAATTATTGCAACAAAATTTGACGGATTGAATGACGCAGTAAAAAATATTCAAAATTTTGTAAATGATGATACTGTAATTTTGTCGTTATTAAATGGTATTAACAGCGAAAAAATAATTGCTGAAAAATATGGTGAAGAAAAAATTTTAGATTCTTACTTTATCGGTCACAGTGCCGTAAGAGTAGGAAGAAAAGTAGAACAGGACGGAGTTCATACTATAGTTTTTGGTACAGATAAAAATTTTGATAATTTAGAAAGAGTTAAAGAATTTTTTGATAAAGCGAAAATAAATTATGAGATTCCGCAAGATATAAAATACTCAATGTGGCTCAAATACATGTTAAATGTTTCAACAAACCAGACTTCTGCTATTTTGGGATACAATTTCGGTCAAATTATGAATAACAAAAAATGTATGGATTTTGTTATTGAAATAATGAAAGAAGTTCAAGCTATTGCAAAAGCTGAAGGAATTCAAAATTCTGAAAAAATGCTCCAAGATGCACTAAAAGCCTTAGCCAAAATGACACCTGACGGAAAAACATCCATGCTTCAAGACATTGAAGCCGGCAGAAAAACCGAAGTAGAAATGTTTGCCG